>JAABTA010000077.1 GCA_011390075.1 Helicobacteraceae bacterium
AATATAGAGGCAATTCTATGGATATTACCTATATTGTCAGAGCAAAAGAGGTCTTTTTTAGAGACAGAGCCAATGATATTATTTTAAAAATTAAGGAGATCCAATGAAGTATGTAGGGGCTCATGTTAGCGCTGCAGGCGGGGTTGAAAATGCTCCCTTGCGTGCTGCAAAAATTGGGGCGAAAGCTTTTGCCCTTTTTACCAAAAACCAAAGGCAGTGGAACGCAAAGCCTTTGAGCACAGAGTCAATTGATAGCTTTTTTAAAAACTGCGAAGAAAACGGCTTTACTCCAGAGCATATTTTGCCTCATGACAGCTATCTTATCAATCTTGGGCACCCAGAACAAGAGCAGCTTCAAAAAAGTAGAGAAGGCTTTTTAGAGGAGATGCAAAGAGCGGAGCTTTTGGGATTGAAGTATCTAAATTTTCATCCAGGAAGCCACTTGCGAAAGGTAAGCGAAGAGGAGTGCTTGGCAACTATAGCCGAATCTATTAACCAAACACTTGAAAAAACTAGATCGTGTATTGCTGTCATAGAAAACACAGCAGGGCAGGGGAGTAATTTAGGATATAAGTTTGAACATCTCGCCCAGATTATTGAACAAGTAGAGGATAAATCACGGGTTGGGGTCTGTCTTGATACTTGCCACACCTTCTCTAGTGGATACGATCTGCGGGATAAGGCTAGCTACACAAAAACCTTTGACGAGTTTGAGAGGGTGGTTGGGTTTGAGTATCTTTGTGGCATGCACCTCAATGACTCCAAAGCAAAGCTTGCAAGCAAAGTAGATAGACACCACAGTATTGGCAAAGGTGAGATTGGATTGGATTTTTTTTCAATGTTAATGAATGATACAAGATTTGACAATATCCCAATGGTTTTAGAGACAATTGATAGTGAGATCTGGGATCAAGAGATAGAACTTTTATACTCTTTTACAAGGTAGATTATGGTTTTAGAAATTGATGCTCTCTCCTTTGCGTATGCTAGGTCTGAAAAGCTGTTTGAAAACTTCTCGTTATCTATGAGTAAAGGGGAGATAGTCTCTATTGTTGGAGAGAGCGGAAGTGGCAAAAGCACACTGTTCGATCTTGTGACAAAGCAGTTGCAACCTAGAGGTGGTTCTATCTCTGTAGGAACGGTCTCTCAGATCTATCAAGATCCCTATACTTCGTTTCATCAAAGTTATGCTTTGCAAGATCAAATAGCCGATGTTGCCTCTTTGGAGGGAATCGATTTTTGGTGTGAGAAAATCTCTTTTGAAAAAGAACTTCTCCAGAGAAAACCCCATGAGCTTAGTGGTGGTCAACTCCAAAGGGCCTCTATCTTACGAGCCCTTCTCATGAAGCCAGATCTTTTATTGGCTGATGAGCCTACCTCGGCTTTGGATAATCTAACCCAACTCGAGGTGATGCAACTGCTTATCTCTTTATTAGATAACCTTGCTATCTTGCTTGTAACCCATGACGAAGACCTTGCTAGGTGGTGCAGTGATAGGGTCGTGCGAATTACAGATTTTAAAACTAGATCTTGATCAAATTTTAAGCAAGAAATGAAGAGTAAAATACTCTTTATTAATGGGTATTTAGATAAAATTTAAAAAAGTGAATGGATAAAAAAATTGTTAGAAATTATAAAAGAAGATCTGAGTATTCCCTATCGGCTAGATCCAGCGATAAGAAGCAAATGGGAGATACTTTTTAACTATCCTGGCGTTTGGGCACTTGTTTGGTACCGCATCGCCCATAGCCTGCATACAAAGGGATTTAAGCTTCTTGCCAGATATGTTGGTGGGTTTTCTCAAATGCTTACAAGTGTGGATATCCATCCAGGCGCCGTCATTGGAAGACGAGTGTTTATTGACCATGGAACTGGTGTTGTAGTTGGAGAGACGGCTATTGTTGGTAATGATGTCACCATCTATCAAGGGGTGACGCTAGGAGGAGTAACACTTGCCAAAAGCAAAAGACATCCAACTATTGAAGACGGCGTGGTGGTAGGAGGCGGTGCTAAAGTGCTAGGGGATATCACCATTGGAAAAAATGCCCGCATTGGCGCAAACTCTGTAGTCGTAAGAGATGTGCCAGAGGACGCTACGGCTGTAGGCATTCCTGCCAAGGTCATCACAAAAGATAACTGCAATATTGATAGGAATAAAGATAAACTCTCCCATGATGACATTCCTGATATTCATAAAGAGCTTTTTATCTATGTGATTAAACGAATAAAAAACATAGAAGACTCTCTTGCTGAGGCTAGTTGTCTTAAAAGCAATCTCGCAGAAGAGGATAAAAAGTTGGAAGAATTTTACCACCGATATATAGATTCTATAGAAAAAGATAAAAATTAATCATAACTTAATTAAAAACTAACTAATCTAGTGTTTTTATCTTAATAGAGGTGGAAGCACTTTGAAGACAGTAGAATTTATTTATAATAATTATAACTCAATAAAAGAAGCACTTAAAGCTTTTAGTCCTAGCGACTATCAAGACTTGTTGGTGCATATCTATACAACAAAATGCTGTAAAGAATATATAAAAGATCTTCAAATTGAGTTAAAGAAGGCTCTTGGCTCCCCTAAAATAATTGGTATAGCAGCGTCAAAAACCTTTTGTAACAGTAGCGATCTTGGGGAAGAGACGGTTGTCTCTGTGACTTTTTTTAAGCATTCAAGGGTTTCAACAGCGCTTATTACAGATACACAGCAACCTCCTTTAGAGATTTTAGACTCCACCTCTTTTGCTTTTGTTCTGTCAAATGATAGTGGTACAAACAGCAGAGATCTCTTGCGAAAGCTTTGGCAAAAAGAGAGTGTGGTTGTTGCGGGAGGGGAGTTTGCTAAGAGTGCTCAAAACAAAGGCTTTGTGTTTCACCAAGAGGGTATTGCAGAACAGGGAGTCGTCTGCGCTTGTGTGCACTCCTCGTGCTTGCATATTGCAACACATTCCCTTTTTTCATGGAGAGCTCTTGGAAAAGAGATGGTGGTAACAAAAGCTGACGGAAACTCTCTTTTAGAGGTGGATAATAGAGATGTTTTAACGCTTTATAAACAACACTTTAAGCAGATAGATACCACAGAGATCTTAAATATAGCGCAAAAGTTCCCCCTTGTGCTTAAAAGAGATAAGAAGCTAGTGGCAAGAGCGCCATTGGAAGTGACAAAAAATAGAGGATTGCTCTATCCTTTGGATATTCAAATAGGAGATAGAGTGCAATTTGGCTTTGGAGATATTGCCCAAATGGAACAAGAGCTTTTGGAAACAAAAAGAGATCTTATGAGTCAACAATTTGAGTCTTTGTTTCTTTTTTCTTCTACCTATAGAAGAGAGTACCTAGAGAGAGACTATCAAATAGAACTTGCCACTTTCAATGCCCTCGCTCCTATTGCTGGAGCTTTGGGAAGTGGAGTGTTTGACTCCCATAAAAGTTGTAGTATGACTACATCTATTGTGGCTCTTAGTGAAGCAGATAGTAGTATGCAACAAAAAGAGATCTCCAGTGAGCTTGCTGTCTTTGCCCATCACACAACCGAAAAGTATTTAGCCAATCTCTACGAGACAGCTACACAAGATCTTATTGATGAACTTTTTAGACTCAATCAATTTAGAAAAGCTATAGAAGAGACCACCATCTACTCCATTACAGATACAAAAGGTGTGATTACTTTTGCCAATAAAAACTTTGCCCAGCTTTCGGAGTATTCTCAAGAGGAGCTTGTTGGAAAACCACACAATATTGTCAGGCATCCTGATATGCCAAAAGAGGCTTTTAGAGATCTTTGGGAGACAATTAAACAAGGGATTCCTTGGAGAGGGACGGTTAAAAATCGTAAAAAGTATGGGGGTTACTACTATGTCAATGCCTACATATTTCCAATTTTTGGTAGAGATGGGGAGTGTGAGGAGTATGTCTCTTTTAGAGATGATATTACAGAGCAAGAGGAGAGAAGAAGCCGTTTAGAAGGGGAGATAAGAGTGGCTCAAAAAAGCAAAGAGAGCTCTTTAGCTCTTTTGAGTCAATATGAAAATATTATTGACACCAATAGCGCTATTGTCCGTTTTGATAGAGACAATACCATCACCTATGTCAATAGAGGCTTTTGTGAAATTCATGGGTGCAAAGAGCTAGGCGTCCAGAGTCTCATTGGAAAAAAGATAGCAGAGATTTATGATAGTAGATACTTTAAAAAGAGCGCCCAAAAGATCTATCGCAAAATTTTGAGAAAAAAGATCTGGACAGGGCTTACAAAAAATATCTCTATGCAAGGTGAGATCTATTATGCTGAGACAACCATCTCTCCAATTTTAGATGTGGATGGAAAATTAGTAGAACACATGATTATTTCTCATGATGTTACAGATCTCATTACAGCCCAAAAAGAGATAGAGGAGACCCAAAAAGATATTGTCTTTAAAATGGGAGCCATTGGCGAGGTGCGTTCTAAAGAGACGGGCAATCATGTCAAAAGAGTGGCTGAGTACTCCTATCTTATAGCTAAAGCACTAGGTTTTAGTGAGCAAGAGGCAAATCTACTCAAAATAGCAAGCCCAATGCATGATATTGGAAAAGTGGGCATTAGCGACACAATCTTAAACAAACCAGCAAGGCTGAGCGAAGAGGAGTTTGAGGTTATGAAAACCCATGCAGAGATGGGGTATGAGATGCTTAAAGGCTCCAAAAGGGAGATCTTACAAGCCGCTGCAATAGTTGCAAGAGAGCATCACGAAAGATATGATGGCAAGGGCTACCCAAGAGGGCTCAGGGGGAAAGAGATTCATATCTACGGAAGAATCACTGCTATAGCCGATGTTTTTGACGCGCTCTCTACAAAAAGAGTCTATAAAGACCCTTGGGATCTTGAGGCAATACGAAACCTGATCCAAGAAGAGAGAGGCCGGCAATTTGATCCAAATGTGAGTGATGTTTTTTTAGAAAATTTTGAAAAAATCGTGGATATTATGAAAAAACATGGAGATTAGCCCAAAATTTGACCACACTTTTAGCTTAACTTTGTAAAATATGACTTAAAAATAAGGCAATTGACCAGATTTAAGGAGTCGTATGTTTTCTCAAAGAATTGATAGAATGAGTGAGTCTCTTACCATGGCGATCACTCAAAAAGCAAGAGAGCTTAAAGAGAGTGGTAAAGAGATATATAGTTTTTCTGCTGGAGAGCCAGATTTTGATACGCCTACAAAAATTAAAGATGCTGCAAAAGCAGCCCTAGACAGTGGGTTTACAAAATATACCCCTGTTGGTGGTATTCCTGAGCTTTTAGAAGCGATTAGTCACAAACTCAAAAGAGATAATAACCTTGACTACGATAAGTCACAGATTATTGTCTCCAATGGGGCAAAGCAGTCACTGTTTAATCTTTT
>JAABTA010000078.1 GCA_011390075.1 Helicobacteraceae bacterium
AAGCATACTCAATATTCTCCTCTACCAATGGAACATGCTTACACGCCGCAGCATGCAAAACAATATCAACACCTTTTTTCGCAAAGATCTCTTCCATGTGCTTATAGTTTGCCACATTGGCCAAGATAAAATCAATATTTTTATAATGCTCATATTTGATCGTAAGATTATAGAGATTGTATTCAGAACTATCAATGAGAGTTAGATGCTTGGCACCAAAAATAATGCATTGCTTTACAAGCTCGCTTCCAATGCTCCCCCCTGCTCCTGTAATGAGCACTCGCTTATCCTCTATAAAATTTCTAATAGCTTTTGTGTCAAGGTCTTTGGGATTTCTTGCTAAAAGATCTTCGATGGAGAGCTCTTTCATTCTCTCGGGAGAGTTTTGAAATATGCTCACAAGTTTAATGTTTTCAACCCCTAAAAGTTTTAGCTTTTCAAAGATCTCATTAAGCTCTTTTGGCTCATAGTTTTTGGCAATGACGGCGCTTTGCACAGAGTAATCTGAGACAACCTGTGCTAGCTTCTCCATACTGTGCACTTTAAGATTAAAAATAGTACTTCCCACCAAAGATTCGTTATCTTCCAAAAAGGCTACAGGGAAAAATTCGCTTGATTTATCAGCAAGGTAGCGCACCACAAGTTCGGCATTTTTATCGGTTCCTATAATAATAGCCGAAGCGCCTGTTTTGTTGTTTCCTTCTTGGATAAAGCGTTTAGAGATCCTGAGTCCTCCTAAAAAAATCATAGATAAAAAGGCATCAATCACTACAACAGAGCGGGGGAAAGGCTCAAGGTAGTCTCCTGCCAAAGAGTACACAGCAAAAAAGAGGACATAAGCAGCAATATGGGCTTTGAGTAGCTTCTCTAAAGAGTCTATAGAGAAGTATCTCCAAGGAATTGAGTAGATATTAAAAATATATAAAAAGGCAATTTTAAAAATGACTAAGAGCAAAAACAGTGGAATAAATTTATCTAAAAACTCACTAGGAATCTCAAAGTTAAATCGTAATTCATAAGCAAGATAGAAAGTAACAAATGAGAGCAGAAAGTCTGCTAGAACAAAAAAGAGAAATCTTTTAATTAGTGTTGGTCTTAAAATCTCTAAACTCACATTGTCCCTTTATGCTAGCTAGGCACCATTTTACAGTAATATGCCCTAATCTTTAATCAAGTTCTAAACTTGTGAGCCTATCACTCCCCTTGGTGTCTGTAAAACGGACAAGCACCATCCCTGCAAATCTATTCTCTTTTTGGTTATAGATCTCCACACGAAAGATATGCTCCTCTTTGTCAATAGCAAATCTGTTGAGTATATCCTTTTTTGAGACAACAAAACCGCTCTCATCTGTCACTCCTCGCTGAGTAAATCCAATCACATTAGTTCTATAACCCTCTTTAGGTGCCACCAAAAAGTCTCGAGAGACCTCTACAACCTCTCCAAAAGGGATCTTTTGGCTTTCTCCATCAATTAAAAAATCAAATCCATCAATCGCCTCATCGTAGTCAAAATATTGGGGCATTAAGATACTCATTCTTCTATTGCCATAATGGACTCTGTAGTGATTGTCTTGAGGCACAATCGTTGCCAATGGATTGTTGGAGACAATTTTCTGTTTTGCACCCTTTTTAAGAGGCAGGTAGTTGATCCAGTTTTTAGAGTTAATCACATCTAAAACAATTTTATCGTTAATATTAATTTTTACATCATCATTTAAAGCAAGCTCCACCCCTTTTGGATCCAGAGCAAAATCTCTCTCAAATGCAACTCCAGCATACTCCAAAAATGCCTCGACGGCTAAAAGATGATAAAAGGCTCTTTGAGGTGTCAAAAACTCTTTGCTCGCCTCATTGCCAAAAGCAGGTTTGCCATTTTGCACAGCAAACCATGTGAGGCTCTTTGCCATCTCCTCATTGCCTGCATAGGTTTTTGTATTTTTTACCAGATAGTTGTGCTCACTCTTTAAAGATCTCTCATTCACATTTGCAACAACAAACTCAGAGATCTCACGAAGATTGCCAAACTTAACGCCCTCTAGCTTTTTTTGATCAATAATCGTGCACTGCCCCCATTTGTAGGGGTTTCTCTTTTTATCTATCCACTGTTTTCTATAAAACCCACTGCCATCATGCAGGTTGATAACCAAATCTACCTCATCGTGGGTAATAAGATCTTTCACTTTTTCCACAAGCTCAAACTCAGGATCGCTCTCGTTTAAAGCTCTAAACTTTCTATTCATATCCCCATGCACCCCACGGGATCTTTTAATAATGCTTTCAAAATTAAGGTTAGGAACAACCCAGATATTGCCATGGGTAATAGCGTATTTCGTCGCCAGCAAAGACGCAGCACTAAAGCCTCCAGGCTCGTCCCCTTGAATACCTCCAATAATCAAAACCGTGTTTCCTGTGCCACTTCCTTTTTTATAGACAGAAAAGTCGTAGCTATTGGCACAAAGAGCTATTGCAAACAGCACAAAAGTTAAGAGTATTCTCATCTAGGTAACTTTAACATGCCAAGGCTCATAGCGAACACCAAAAGGGTTTTTTTCAGGATATCTAATATCTACATATCCTAAATCCATCAGCCTCCTATACTCCTCTGTTTTTGCAAAATCTTCTGTAAAGTTTCTATAGCCAAAGCCAACTTTGCCCACATCAAAATCCCCAATTCCGTGGTAAGAGTACCCTGGAGGAGCCAAAGATCTTGAAGCCAACGAGAGGTTGCCTTGGGTTCGCACTGTTTTGGAGATGAACAGTTGCATCTGTTTCATAACGCCTCTGACTCCAGAGGTGAGAACAATAGAGTCACCTACTTGTTTTTTAATTTTGTCATAAAGATAGACAGAACGCCCTTTAAAGAGGTAGTGTCCTGTGTAGGGAACTTTGACAACATCTCTGTCTTTAATGGTTGCTGCCAGATCTGTGAGCACCTTATCCCCATAAAAGCCGTAGATGTTTGCTGAGCGATAGAAAAGCTCCTCTAGCTTCTCTAGCTCTTTTGCTGAAAATTCGCCATATTTTGAGTAGTTTCTAGCGTAGGCAATACTCTTATCAAACCCTAAGAGATTAAAGTTGCCATAGCCAACTATCTTTCGTAGCTCCACCAATCTTTTACTCAGGTGTGTAATAAGCTCAAACTCATCTTTACTCGTTTTAAGATCTCTTCTTCTGTACTGCTCAATCTTTGCCAAACCATCTTTTATATGAGAATCATCAATGCGATAAGATTTGGCATGAAGGTTGGCAGTAGCGCCGATGGCTGATACAATTACACCTGTTTTTATAAAGTTTCTTCTATCCAAATCTTCCCCAAAATTATATTTTAGATAGAATTTTAGTATGTTTTTTTTTGATATTCTCTTAATCATCACTATTATCTACAGTTTTTATTACGGTTTTAAACATGGCATTAGCAAACCTCTGTATGAAATCACCATTATTTTTATAGGTTTTAGCTTGGCTGGAAACTACGGATATGATCTTGGTGTGGTGCTTACAAAGTACAAGATCTTAATGCCAGACTCTATTGCACTTATGAAACTCATTGGATTTTTACTGCTTTTTCTTCTGTATTGGGGTGTGGTCTATCTTTTTGAAAAGTACAAATCCAAATTTATAAAAAAAGGGTTTAAAAAGCTCAATAAAACCATCGGAGGCACGGTCAATGCTCTGCAATTTTTTATTATTACAACCCTCGCTATCTTTTTTATCAACCAACTCACTGTTGGCAAACTGTTTGTAAGGAAACATCTCCTAGCAAGCTACTCCTATCCGAAGATAGAAAAAACATACAAAAATATCTTTACTGGTCGCTTTGTAGATGATATTATCCAAGGTAACATGACAGGGACTAATGCTAATGAACTACTTATTCAAACAATCACCGACGAAAAGGTGATTAATTCTGTAAAATAACTGTAATATACTCACTGTAGAGTAACACAAAAAGGAGCAATTATGGCACCCCATGCAAGAGCAGGCAAAAAAGCCCCACAAGAGATCTTAGAAAACATTCCAGAGCTTGTCAGCAACTACTATAAACTAAAGCCCGATGTAAAAATTGTGAACGAACAAGTGGCCTTTGGCACCTCAGGACATAGAGGCACTGCCAACAAAAGAAGCTTTAATGAAAACCACATTCTCGCTATCTCTCAAGCTATTTGCGAATATAGAGAGGCGCAAGGGATTAAGGGACCACTTTTTCTCGGCAAAGACACCCACGCTCTTTCTACTCCAGCGCAGATAAGTGCCATTGAGGTGTTTGTTGCCAATGGAGTAGAGGTGAGAGTTGCTAAAGATGGTGACTACACTCCCACTCCTGTAATTTCCCATGCAATCTTGACCTACAATAGAGACAATAGCCAAAAAAGTGATGGTGTAGTTATTACCCCATCTCACAACCCTCCAAGCGATGGGGGATTTAAATACAATCCACCAAACGGCGGTCCAGCAGATACAGATGTAACCAAAGAGATAGAGACAAGAGCCAATGAGATCTTAGAAAATGGGCTCCAAGATATCCAAAGAGAGACCTATGAGGAGTCACTCAAAAGAGTCCAAGAGTTTGACTACATTGCCCACTATGTACGCGATCTCAAAAATGTCATTGATATGGAAGCTATTAGCAAATCTAACATCAAGATAGGTGTTGATCCTATGGGCGGTAGTGGTGTCCATTTTTGGAAGCCAATTGCCAAAGAGTATAATCTAAATATTGAGATTGTCAATCCATTTGTAGATCCAACCTTTAGCTTTATGAGTTGTGATAAAGATGGAAAGATCCGTATGGATTGCTCCTCTGTTTTTGCTATGGCTTCGCTTATTGGACTAAAAGATAATTACGACATCGCCTTTGGCAACGATCCAGACTATGACAGACACGGCATTGTCACCAAAGAGGGGCTTATGAACCCCAATCACTACCTAGCAGTAGCCATTAAATATCTCTATGAGTCTAGGGATTTTGCAGGGAAAAAAGTTGGCAAAACTTTAGTCTCTAGCTCTATGATTGATAGGGTAGCCTCAGATCTAGACATTACGCTTAGTGAGGTGCCTGTTGGGTTTAAATGGTTTGTTGATGGACTATCAAGTGGGGAGTGTTTCTTTGGCGGAGAAGAGAGTGCTGGAGCAAGCTTTTTACGATTTGATGGCACAGCGTGGAGCACAGACAAAGATGGCATTATCCTCGATCTCTTAGCAGCCGAAATTTTGGCAAAAACAGCCAAAAGCCCTAGCGAACACTACAAAGATTTAGAGGAGAAGTTTGGCTCACCCCTCTACAAACGCATAGATGCCCCAGCTACCACAAAAGAGAAAGAGATCCTTAAAAATCTTAGCCCTGAGATGGTTAC
>JAABTA010000079.1 GCA_011390075.1 Helicobacteraceae bacterium
GTGCTCTTTCGAGCCTGTTTGAACCATTCTGTCTCAAGATGTTTTATTATCTCAAATTCATTTTCAGGTTTTTTGTTTTTCAATATGTGAGAAACTCTACCTCTCGGTAGTTGTCTCACCTATCTAGTTTTTCTGTATCAAGCGACAAATCTTACTTCGTCTCTCTTGCTTAGTTGTCAAAGAACTTCCCCAAATCGGGAGCGAAATTCTACTGTCTGTTGGCTTAAAGTTTGTTTAGATGTGAAACTAAATTTATTCAAGTTGGAGACATTTACAATACGCTTCCTCTCACAACCATTGCCTCAGTCTGAAGCCTGCTTGTTTTGGGACGCGTATTATAAACACTTATCTCTGCCTTGTCAAGAGGTTTTTGAAAGTTTTTTCGTTTTTTTACGATCTAGCTCACTAAGCTATATTGGTAAAGACATTTTGTACATCTTCGTCATCTTCTAATTTATCTATAAACTTTTCAATGTCCTCTAACTGCTCTTCGCTAAACTCTACAGGTGCGTTTGGGACTCTTTGTAGGTTTGCTTTTTTTGCCTTAATTTGTAGATCTTCAATTTTTTTAGTCAGTTCTCCGAAACTAGTAAAATCTCCATAAATATAGACAGTATCTTCGTGCTCTTCCATCTCCTCGAGTCCAGCATCTATGAGTTCTAGCTCTAGCTCCTCTAAGTCATAATTCTCTTTTTCAAAAGCAATCACTGCTTTCCTATCAAACATAAATTCCAGAGAACCACTATTAACAACCTGTCCGCCAGATTTTGAAAAAGCAGCCTTTACATTGGCTACAGTTCTTGTAGTATTGTCTGTAAGACACTCAACAAACATGAGCACTCCATGGGGACCTTTGCCTTCATAAGTAACCTCAACCATCGTATCAGCATCTTTGCCACTGGCTCTTTTAATGGCTGCCTCAATATTATCTTTTGGCATATTTTGAGCTTTTGCATTTTGGATAGCTGTTCTAAGTACTGGATTTAATTCTGGATCTTCTCCTCCAGATTTTGCAGCAATTGTGATTGCACGGGATAGTTTTGGAAATATTCTAGACATACTCGCCCAGCGCTTCTCTTTTGAAGCACGGCGATATTCAAATGCTCTTCCCACTTTTTTTCCTTTAAGACGATTGAATTTTTAAAATTATATCTTGTTACAGTTTATCTGCTTTGCAAAGGTACTCTTTGTCATTAGAGACCCGAAAACATTTTGTACAATAATGGGTTGGATCTTTTGAGATCTTTTTTAACAGCGGATACACACTTTTTGGATCGAGTTTTTCCTGTTTTTTGAGTTTGCACAAAACTATCTTTTTACTCATACCTATCCTTAGTAATGCTTATGTGAACTAAAAAGATCCTCGGCCCACTCACACACCTTGCCTCTGACGCTTTTTTTAAGTTCAATGGCATAGAGTTTAACCTCTCCTTGTTCATTTCTTGTCTCATTAAGCAAAAAGCTAAGAGCGTTGTTCTGTTTCGAGAGGTAGACACTATCAACTTGATTAATATCTCCTATTATAACAACTTTCGAAGAGTCAGAGACGCGGGTTAGCACTAACTGCATAGATGAAAGGGAGAAGTTTTGTGCTTCATCAATGATAATAACTGCATTACTTAAATTGCTTCCTCTTAAATTTCCAATGTAAGGAAAAGTGATATCATACTTTTTAATAAACTCATCAATCTTTGCTTCTAGATTTTCTCGGCTGAGATCTTTTTTTCCTCTTCTTAGTTCTACCCTTGCAAAAGTCTCGAGGGCGTCATTAATTGGTGTAAAATAGCCTCCTAATTTATCCTCCATGTCACCCTTTTTAAAACCGATATAGGCATCCTTATCAACACTATCTATTGGGTTTCTGACATAGACTATTTTTTCATAGGGGTTGTCTTTTTTGTCAATGAGTTTCATAGCACACGCAGTTGCAAGAGCCGTTTTTCCACTACCAGATGGAGAAGATGAAGCTATAATATCCACAGTTGGTTCCAACATTTGATTGGTAAAGAAGAGTTGTTCTTTATTTCTTGGAGGAAGTTTTATCTCTCTTAGTTTCTCTTCATCTAAAAATTCAATTTTTCCATTAAAAATATTTGCCAATACCTCATGGTCTGAGTTTTCCAGCTTAAAGACAATATTCTTCTCATTTGGCTTTAGTTCTACTCCTAGCTCCTTTTGGAGGTCTTGGATTGTTTTAAAGTGCAGATTCTCTAAATACTCATAACTAATGGGGATCTCTTTTGTAAACTCCAGTTTATCAATATCACTCTCAGTAACTTTTAAAGACTCACATTTTAGCCCCTTACTTCCCGCATAAGTTCTAAAAGCCATATCATTAGATACTAATATAAGATCATCATAGCCCTCTTCCACCCATAGAGCCGTCTCTATAATTCTTCTATCATTCACCACACTTTGATAGTTGTTCGCAAAGCTCTCTTTGTACTCTTTTTGAGAGATTAAGTCTATTAAGATCTCATTGTGCTTTAAAGCTGTAACTGTGTGATTTTCATACTTTTTAATACCCAAAAGATCAGAATTTTGTAAAGAAGCATTGAATCTTCTTGCCATATAACCAACAGATCCCATATTGCTTTTAAGATGGTCACTCTCATTAAGCACAACATCTGTAATGACTATTTTATTTTTTCCCTCTTCTGAGAGAGCCTTAATATTATCAATAGAATCAATTATAACTGAAGTATCTAGTAGGTATGTCATATTCCTCGCTTAAATATTTTTTCCTATTATACAGAGAAAAAATGAATTCTAATTGAGAAGATGATTACTTTTTAGCTACTTACAAATTACCTCTTCATTACTGTCATCTTATTGTTGAGATCTCAATCTACACTTTCAAAACTTAACATTGGAGTCTCATACAATATGATACAAGCAGACTTGCACCTACACTCAAGATTTTCCAGTAAATCCGCTGGATTTTTTTCTAAAAAATTGGATATGCATGAATCGTATAAATCACCTTTAGAGATCTATGAAACCCTCTTCCAAAGGGGGATGACACACTTTACAATTACAGACCATGATGATATTAATGGCTGTTTAGAGATGGCTCATCTACCAAATAGTTTTATCAGCGAAGAAGCCACTGTCTATTTTCCAGAGGATAGGTGCAAAATTCATGTGCTCTGTTACGACATTAACGAAAAGATTCACAAAGAGATCACACAGCTTAGATACAATGTGTATGATTTAGTTGATTACTTACAACAAGAGAAGATTCTTCACTCCCTTGCCCACCCTCTTTACGATATGGATGGAAAACTTTCTAAAACACATATTGAAAAGGCTCTTTTGCTTTTTGATAATTGGGAGATTATCAATGGTACGAGATCTGGAATGAGTGCAAAACTCACAGAAGAGATAGCTGAGAAATTCCAAGGAGAAAAGCTCTTAGATCTTGCTAATATTCATGGGTTTAATAAACGCACAAAAGAGCGTATAGGTTTTACTGCTGGCAGCGATGATCATAATGGCTTAGATATTGGAAAAACCTACACTAGCTGTGATGGAGAGACCTTGCAAGATCTCAAAAAGTCTCTAGGTGCTAGCCAAACAAAAGCAAAGGGGGAGTACGGCTCTCCTGTAAGGCTTACTCATATGATTATGGGCATCAGCTACGACTGGGCAAAGACAAAAACTAATAATAACTCACCCCTACTAGAGTACCTTTTTGGAAACCCAAAAATAAATCTCTTGCATAAAATTATGGGAATTGGTAAGGTCAAAGAGTACACAAAACTTATCTCCAACATAGATCAAGAGATCTCTCCTGAAAATCGCCACCAAATTGTTCATAGCTTTTTTAAAAACTTTTTTCCCTATCTTGTCAAAGAGTTTGCCCAAACTAAAAGTTTTGATATTGAGAAGATGAGTACTCTTTTGGGAAAAAGTGTCCTTTCTATTATTCCTACTGCATTTTATCTCTCTGTCTACTGGCAAAGGGCCGCAGAAAAAAAGAGATCGCGTCAGATCTATAGAGCTATGACTGGAGAGAAAAAAGATGTCCAAGGAAAGATTGCCTACTTTACAGACACTTTTAATGAGATAAATGGCGTAGCCCTTACTAGCCGTAAACTGCTAAAAATAGCACAAGAAGAGAACTACAATATTACCTTTATCACGGCGTATGATGAAGAGGTGCAAGATCCGTTTAGAAAAAACTTTAAACCGATGGTCAGCTTCTCTTTACCTGAGTACGAAGAGATCCCTGTAAATATTCCTCATTTTCTTGAGATGCTAGAATTTTGTGACCAAGAAAATTTTGATGTTATCTACGCAGCGACCCCTGGAGTTGTGGGAGTGTATGCTTTTTTTATCTCTAAGATCTTAAATCTGCCATTTGCCACCACTTTTCATACAGATTTTCCTGAGTATATTGGAAAATACTCTAATGACCATATGTTTCAAGAACACATCTGGAATATCTTTGCCATGATGTTTAATAACTCCTCTAGAGTTCTCTCTCCTTCTAAGGAGTACAAGAAAATTTTGATTAAAAATGGTGTAAAAAAGAAAAAAATAGAGACCTTTACAAGAGGCGTAAACTACGAAAAATTTAGCCCAGATTTTAGAGACAAGGAGTATTGGAAGCAGTACGACAAAGTGTATGAAGGCGAGAAGATAGTGCTTTTTGTAGGCAGAGTGGCTAAAGAAAAAAATCTCGATCTCTTTGTTCAAGTGAGCGAAATTCTCCAAACAAATAGTGATCTCAAATTTGTCATTGTTGGAGATGGCCCCTATATGAAAACAATTAAAGAAAAGGCAAAAAATATTATCTTTACTGGATTTTTAGAAGGGCAGGATCTCTCAAGGGCTTTTGCCTCTGCTGATATTTTTCTCTTTCCTAGCGCCACAGAGACATTTGGAAATGTAGCCTTAGAAGCTAGTGCTAGTGGGATTGTCACAATAGTTTCAAGTGGTGGAGCGATAAAAGAGAATGTAGAAGATGGAGTGAGTGGCTTTGTTATTGATGGAAATAATCCATTTGATTATGCCAAGCAAGTCGAGCGATTAGTCAGTTCAGATTCGCTTTTAGAACAGATGAAAAAGAATGCCCTTGAATTTATGAGAGGCAAAGATGAGAAGACACTTCTTGTGAAGATGATGAAGCTCTTCTCTTTGGGAAAACTGCGAAAAAAAGAGAAAACATTTATCACAGAAAGATCGTCATAATGAAGATAGCCCTTTTTACCGATACCATTGGAGATCTCAATGGGGTCTCTAGATTTATTACAGATATGGCTCTTTTGGCATTA
>JAABTA010000080.1 GCA_011390075.1 Helicobacteraceae bacterium
AATCACATCACTTTGACCTGTGGCTGTTGGGTTGACATTCTCAAAATTTTCATCTTTTTTTACTTTTGTGCTCCGAATTTTTGAATTTATAATGAGTAAAAGACCGATAAAGTCTGTAAACACCCCCGGAATTAAGATGAGTATTCCACCAAACACTCTACTCACTGTGCTTGTAAGCACCTCTTGTGGGTGGATTTCTCCTCTTCGTACACTATTAAGAGCATCATTGAGGTGGTAGTTCATGGAAGATATCAGCACAAGCCCAATAACTCCTGTTGCCAAGATCTCTATAAAGAGCATGCCCACACCAAGGCTCGAGGCAAACCATCCACTAATTAGAAATTCGGTTACTAAAAAGATAAATATTACAACTGCTGGCATTGAGCGATCGCTTCTTCTAGACTCATTTCGGTTTTTTCTCCACTGCTTCTTTGGACAAATTCCACTTTTCCCTCCTCTAATCTTTTGCCAACTATAATGGCGTAGGGAAAACCTATAAGCTCATAATCTTTCATTTTAAAGCCAAATCTGTCTTTTCTGTCGTCTAATATAACATCTATATTCAATTCTTGCAAGGCTTGATAGATTGTCTCTCCCGCTTTTTGTTGCTCTTCGTTTTTGCTATTGCTTACAACAATATCTACTAGATAAGGCGCGGTTGTTTTCGACCAAATGCACCCCTTCTCATCATGGTTTTGCTCAATAATAGCGGCTAACAATCTACTAACACCAATGCCATAAGTTCCCATCTCAAAGGGTTTATTTTTACCATTTTCATCTAAAAAGTTTGCATTTAGAGGCTGGGAGTATTTTGTGCCAAGTTGAAAAATGTGCCCTACCTCAATTCCTTTTTTATACATAAGCTCCTTCTCACAACAAGGGCACTTATCCCCTGCTTTTACCTCTATTAGATCTTTAAAAAGAGCCTCTTTTGGAACCTTGGCTCCTACGGTGTGATAATCTGCTCTATTGGCCCCACAGACATAGGAGTTTTTATCTGCTAATTCCCCATCAAATACAGCTGTAATAGGAAGGTTTGCAAGATGATAAAATCCAATAAACCCAGGGCTAATGCCAAGGCTTTCGAGCTCTTTCTCTTCTACATCAATAAGATCGTTAGCTTCGGTGGCATTAAGGGCTTTTGTCTCTTCTAAATCATCACAACCTCGCACAAAAAAGACAAATAGCTCCTCTTTGTCATCAAAAATAGCCTTTTTCACCACTGCTTTGACTGTCTCTTCTTTGCCTACTTTGAGAAATTGGCTCACCTCCTCTATGGTTTTGACATTGGGAGTGTGCACATCTTCGAGATTTTGCTCTGTAAATGCGTAGCTATAAGGAGCTCTTTTGGCAGCTTCTACATTGGCAGCATACTCACACTCGCTACAGATAACAATGGTATCCTCTCCACTATCAGCAAGCACCATAAACTCTTTAGAACCACTGCCACCAATAGCGCCACTGTCAGCTTCAACCACTCTAAAATCAAGACCCAATCGTGTAAAGATCTTAGAATAGGTTTTTTCCATAAGGTCAAACTCTTGTTTCATGTCAGCTTCGCTTGCATGGAAACTGTAGCTGTCTTTCATCAGAAATTCTCTGCCTCGCATCAGCCCAAACCTAGGTCTTGCTTCATCACGAAATTTGAGATTAATCTGATACAGATGCAGAGGAAGATTTTTATAACTAGTCACTCTGCCTCGCACTAAATCAACCATCATCTCTTCGTGGGTAGGCCCTAGAACAAACTCATTATTTTTTCTATCGGCAAATCGCAAAAGCTCTTTTCCATACTTAAAAAATCTTCCAGACTCTTTCCACAGATCACTAGGGGTGACAAATCCTAAACTCACCTCTTGGCATCCTGCTTTGTCTAGCTCCTCTTTAACAATATCACGAACTTTGTCTAAAACTCTTTTTCCTAGGGGCAAAAAGTCATATATTCCTGCACTCACTTGGGTCATAAATCCCCCACGGGTTAGATAGATATGGCTTTGGAGCAGAGCGTCTTTCGGGGCTTCTTTTGCAGTTGGGATAAAACTACGGCTAAATCTCATGCTTCCTCTTTCTTAAATAGTAAATTAATTGTATTGGTAATCTCTTCTGCTTCTGGTTTTCTCATATACTCTTTTATGGTAACCGTTGGGTTGTGCAAAAACTTTTTAAAGGCATTATGAACAAGTTTTTCAACATTTTTTTCATCCTCTTTATTAATATAGCCCTTTGCAACTGCTCTTGCAATCTCATTTTTGGCAGCGCTCTGTGCTCTTTTTCGCATGAGCTTAATCACAGGATTAGCATTTTCCACCTTTAAAGAGTCATAAAACTCCTCAGCCATGCTCCCTACAACCTTAAAAGCTTTAGAAGCTTCTGAGTTTCTAAGTTCTAAGTTAGACTCTACAATGCCCTTTAAGTCATCCACGGCAAATACATCTATATTTGTATGGGTAATCCCATCAATATCTCTAGGGACAGCAATATCAAACCAGTAGCGATGAAACTCTTTTGCCTCGACTAAATCGTTATTAATAACAGGATGTGGAGCTCCTGTGGCAGAAAAAAGAAGCTCATAAGAGTTGAGATATTTTGGCAACTCTTTGGCTGTTGCCACCTTAATCTTTTCCCCTAAAGATCTTGCTATCTCCAAAGTTTTGTTGTAGTCTCTGCCAATCATAACAATATTGGCCTCTGCTTGTACTAAATGTTTCACAGCAAGAACTGCCATCTCTCCAGCGCCATAGACTAACACATTTCTATTATAAAGCGTACCACCCATAAGATCTTTTGCTTTAACGACAGCAGCAGAAGAGACAGAGACAGGGTTTTTTCCAATTTCTGTCTCATTACGAACACTCGCAGCGCAACGCAGGGCATGTTCTATCAGTTTTGTAAGTTTTCTGCCACAAGTGTTATACTCTTTGGCCATCTTATAGGCACTTCTTAGCTGTCCTGTAATTTGTGCCTCGCCTACTACCACACTCTCCAAAGCTGAAGCTACACCTAAAATGTGCTTTACTGCCCCAGAGTCCTCAAAAACCTCACTTCTGCCCTCTAGCTCGTCTTTGTCTAGATCAGAATTGGAACTAAAAATATTATAGACAAAATTTTGTGCATCCGCTGTGTCTTTGGTGACAAGTATAGCTTCCACTCTATTACAAGTTGCTAGAAGAGCAGCTTCTGTGATATAGGGATTTTTATCAAACTCTTTTAAGATCTTAGACTGGATATCCGTGTTAAATGCCAGCTTCTCTCTTGTAGCAATATCACAGTTTTTATGGGAATAACTAACAACTAAATAGTGCATTAAAAATTCCTATTTATGACTTTGTCTATAATCTTTAAAAGATCATCTTCTGTTGCCACAAGCGCACTGGCTTCATTGGCTAATTTGTGTGCTTTTTGTAAAGTTTTTTCTAAAGCCCCTGTGCTTTGCATATTGGACTTTATCCACTCTTTCTCTTTTAAGCTCAGATCTTTTTTAAAAAGCGATTGGAGATACTCTTTTTTTTCACTGTCTAGTGCCTCAAAAAGGTAGATATATGGAAGCGTCGTTTTTCCCTCTTTAAAGTCATGAAATGCTGGCTTGCCTAAAACCTCGCTAGGCTGGGTAATGTCTAATACATCATCAATAATCTGAAAAGCAAGCCCTAAGTTTTTTCCATATAGAGCGTATTTTACTCTCTCTTTGCCAGCGAGAACCGCAGCAGCTTCGCAAGTAGCTTCAATAAGCGACGCAGTTTTCAGATAGATCATCTCTTCATACAGCTGAGGATTTTGATTAAAATCATTGCCTAAGTAAACATCTTGCATCTCACCACGGGAGAGTTTAAACACTGCGTCAGAAACAATTTGTGCCACCTCTTCCCCTAAAGATACAAGTTCATAAAAGGCTTTAGAGTAGAAAATATCCCCTACCATAACCGCTACTTTGCTCCCCTCTATGGCATTGACACTTGCTTTGCCTCTTCTTGTATCTGCCTCATCTATCACATCGTCATGGAGTAGACTTGCAAAGTGAATGGTCTCTATAATTGCTGCTAGTTTTCTGCTTGCTTTTTCTTTATTGGCAATAATAAGCGCTAGTTTTGCACGGACTCTTTTCCCTTTTGCCTGTGTGTTAAAAAGCTCTGTAACCTTTGGCTCCTGGGCATCTTTTACAAACTTTTCAATTATCTCTTCTACTTGTTCCATTACTGTCCTGTAATCCTTGTTATTGGTGCATTCTCTAAATCATCTTTACAGTATATTTTAAAATCTGAGGTCATATTTTCAACATTAAATTGTTCAAATACTATCATACAGTAAGGATCTTCTCTGTTAGCTAGCGTTGCTTTTCCAATTGTCATTTTAAAACTATTTTGTCTATACCTATCGTATAAAATGCCTTGATAGGGAAAGAGATCATACTTCGCTAGATAGACAAGACCATTATTATGAAATAGCGTCCATCTAAAGAAAAGATCTTTCTCTTTGACTCTATAAAGAATAAACTCATCTTTTTTTAGACTAAACTCCTCTTCAAAAGTCCAATAATCCTCTAAAGCAAAGAGTGCTTGCCAAAACAGAGTGAGGACAAGAAGAAGTCGCATCTATCTTTCGTGGTTAACTACAATTGTGGACATAGACTCGATAATAAAATCATTCACTCGATCATCAAGTACAGGATCATCCGAGTATTGCAACATTTGCACACTCTCTTCTAGCTTGTTATCCTCAATCACTTTCTCCAAAACTGCCAGCTTTCTAAAATATCCAAAAATATTTGCTTTTACCTGCTCTATATCTGCAGCTTTGAGTATATCGCCATAATGCTCTTCTAAAGACCCATCAAAAACCGAATCGGGAAGCATATCTCTCCTTATGTGTTATATTACTATCCTAAATTATATCAAAAGAAGGTCAATGTTTATTTAACCACTGTTTTTCTTTTTGCTTTTCTTCGTCTAAACTCTTCGTAGAGTTTCCATCTTATAATAGGAATATCCACTAAAATGGAGAGGGGAATTTTAAAAAGTATTGTCTCTTCTAAAGCTTTATAGGAGAGTTTTGTCCTCTCAATAAAAGCCATCTCCTCACCAAAAAAGCTATCAGCGTCAATGGTTTCTACAGGTATATCATTACAAGAGAGTCCTACACTTCCTTTATGAATACAGTACACATACTCTCCAAACTCTTTTTTAATATAGTCTCCCTTTTGCACAACCACTCGCTCCATCACCTTAGCAATTTTGT
>JAABTA010000081.1 GCA_011390075.1 Helicobacteraceae bacterium
TAGCTACAAAGTTACAGAGGTCATAGCTGCGCAGAGTGATGACTATGTTGGAAGTTTTAACGAGCTTGTAAATAAGTTTATTGACAATGGGATTGATATTCAATACACCTACACAATCAATAGAACTCCAAAGGGTGTGTTTATCTTTAGGGTCCAAGACTCGGAGGTAAACAGATGTGTCAAACTCCTAGAGGGGTCTAATGTTACTTTAATTGAAGAGATCTAGTGCTCACACCAAAAGAGATTACTGAGATCTTTGAGGTACAACTGAACACTCTTTATAACTGGAGAAAGAGTAAGCCCAAGCTCTTCTCCTATCTGCAAAATGCAGATTTTCATTTAAGTAAAGTAGAAGAGATGAATGTCTTGTTGCAGTCATATCAAAATCAGATGGAGCAGAAATATTTTAATAAAATGCAGATTGCTTTTATTGTCTCCTCTTCTTTGGAACTTAACTCATTAGAGGAGGTAGAGGTGTATGAAAAAAAGTTTATTGCCTTCCATCATAGAGATCTAAGTGTCAATTCAGATTTGATTCTCGCTATTTATGAAAATATTAAAAATCTCAACTTAATCGAGAAGTATATTCTCTATAAAAAGGTTTTTCGTGTCCGTAAAGAGAAAGAGTACAATTTAGAGAAAGAGTTTCAAAAGTTTATAAGCTAGAGACCTTTTTAAGATCTCTAGCTTAGTAGGCTTCTCTAGAAAAGAGAGAGAAGCACCCCAGCTGCCACAGCAGAACCGATAACACCAGCCACATTGGGACCCATAGCGTGCATGAGTAAATGGTTGTCTTGATTGTATTTAAGACCCTCTTTATTGACAACTCTTGCCGCCATAGGAACAGCGCTTACTCCAGCTGCACCAATAAGTGGATTAATTGGCTCTTTGCTAAATTTGCTCATTATTTTTGCCATCAATACACCAGCTACTGTACCTAATGCAAAAGCAACAAGACCTAGGACTAAAATCCCTAATGTTTCAGCAATTAAAAACTTCTCCGCTGCCAGTTTTGAACCAACCGCGAGACCTAACATGATAGTTACAATATTGATAAGAGCATTCTGTAGAGTATCAGAAAGTCTTGCAGCAACACCACTCTCTCGTACAAAGTTACCAAAGGTGAGTGCACCTACCAAAGGAGCTGCGTCAGGCAAAAAGAGCATTACAAGTGTAAGCACTGTAATAGGAAAGATAATTTTCTCTCTTTTGCTTACGACTCTTAGTTGTTCCATCTTAACAACGCGCTCTTTATCATTGGTGAGCGCTCTCATAATTGGAGGTTGGATAATAGGAACAAGGGCCATGTAGGAATAGGCTGCAATTGCAATAGCTCCTAGTAGATCAGGAGAGAGCATGGAAGCAACATAGATAGAGGTAGGTCCATCAGCGCCACCAATAATACCAATAGCAGCCGCGTCTTGGAGGCTAAAGTTGAAAATATCGGTATATTGTGTAAGCGCAACAGCTCCTATAACAGTTCCAAAAATACCAAACTGTGCAGCTGCCCCTAAAAGGGCAACTTTAGGATTGGCTAGAAGCGGACCAAAGTCCGTCATAGCACCAACTCCCATAAAGATAAGCAACGGAAAGAGACCATTTTCTATCCCTGTAGAGTAGATGATCCCTAAAAATCCATCAGGATCGCCAATACCAGCTAAAGGGATATTTGCCAAAAGACCACCAAAACCGATTGGAATAAGAAGCAGTGGCTCAAATCCTTTTGCAATGGCTAAATAGAAGAGCACAAAAGAGATGAGTACCATAATGATTCTTGCCCCAGTTTGGCTAAATCCGCTCATTTTTTTACCATCAGAGTCGGTCATATCAGGATCGACTGATGTTAAAGCTTTGATACCTGTCGTCTCATATAGCCCACCAAACATGTTCTCTATAGACTTTGGTTCATACTCTTTTGCATACTTTGGCACACTTCCATCAGCAGGCGCAGGGGGCGCCTCTGCTGCTAGAAGAGAACTTGCAAAAAGTGATGCAATGAGTGTTATGACTAAAACTATTTTCTTCATGTAATTTTAACCTATTGTTATAAGCGGTTGACCGTTATCTACGGCGTCTCCTGCATTAAAGTGAACAGCTGTAACACTACCATCGCGTGGAGCTTTTACATCTGTTTCCATTTTCATGGCCTCCATAACGACAACCACATCGCCTTCGCTTACACTATCACCAACTTTGACATTCATCTTAAAAACACTGCCAGGAAGTGGGGCAACAACATCTGTTTCCTCACCAGAAGCTGGAGTAGGAGCAGAAGAAGGAGTGGAAGCAACCTCTTTTACTTGAATATCTGCGTCGATACCGTCTGCAACTTGTACTGCATACTTTTGTCCATTTACTACTACTGTATATTCACCGTTTGATGCCACTTTGTTTCCTTTTGAACTGTTTTCTTCATGGGAGATTTTTCTCACATTGACTTTAGCTTCTCCTTTTAAAAACGAGATCCCCTTAGGGCCACACGCTAAAACAATAAAGATGTTTTCATCGGTTGTTTCTAAGTTTTCGTCCTCTAAGAGTTTTTTTGCACTTGCGCTACTCTTTTTCTCATCTGCATCGGCTATCTCAAGGGCTGGTTTTGTGGTTGGTTTAAGCCCTAGTTGTTCCTCGGCTATTCTCATAGTCTCCGCGTCTGGTTCAACTGGAGTTTTGCCAAAATACCCTAGAACCATTTTTCCATACCCTTCTGCAATTTTTTCCCATTTTCCAAACATCACATTATTAAAGGCTTGTTGGAAATAAAACTGAGAAACAGGAGTAACTGATGTGCCATAGCCACCTTTTATAACAACCTCTCGCATCTCTTTAATAACTTCTGGAAATTTGTCTAAGATCTTGTTGTCTCTCATCATTTGAGTGTTTGCTGTAAGAGCGCCACCAGGCATTGGAGAGAACTGGATCATTGCAGAAACCTCTTTGGCTTCTGGAGGCATAAAGTAGTCCTTAAGACTTTCTCTTAAGATGATCTCTGACTCTAAAACCTTCTCCATATCAAGCTCTTCTTCTAGGTGATTACCAAGGATAAAATCTTTGCCTTTAAGGGCGTGTCTCAGCACCAAAATATCAGGCTGGGCAGTGCCACCACTCACAGGCTCTCTCGCGAGATCAATACCATCTGCCCCAGCTTCAACGGCAGCAATATACGAGCTTACACCAATATTGGCAGTTTCATGGGTGTGGAGTCTAATGTGGGTACCTTCTGGAAGAAGTTTTCTTGCCATCTTGATGGTGTCATACACTTTCTGTGGGCTCGCAGTCCCTGAGGCGTCTTTAAAGACCACGGAATCATAAGGAATCCCTGCATCTAAAAACTCTCTGAGACACTTTTCATAAAAGGCAACATCGTGTGCGCCAGTACAGCCAGGAGGCAAGTCCATAAGTGTGACTGTCATCTCGTGATGCAGTCCCGCATTTTTAATAG
Organism: Helicobacteraceae bacterium; assembly: GCA_011390075.1. Taxonomy (GTDB): domain Bacteria; phylum Campylobacterota; class Campylobacteria; order Campylobacterales; family SZUA-545; genus JAABTA01. The sequence goes on from JAABTA010000081.1 coordinate 3,440, forward strand.
CTTGGGCTGAATACTGCAAATTTCTTACATCATTTAAAGCATCAAAATTTCTAATATGGGAAATTCCGTGCTTTTTAAAGAGCTGGGCGTGGAGATCTATCATCTCTTTACTCCCTGTATCTAAACTTACCGTATTAACACCTCTAGCTAAAGTTTGTAGTTTGATATCTGGGCCAACTGTCTCTCTAAATTTGTCCATCATCTCAAAAGCATTTTCGTTAAGATAGAAAAATAGAGATTGAAACCTAGCGCCGCCACCAGCCTCAAAATGTTTAATACCCGCGTCCATTGCAGACTCAATAGAAGGAAGGAAATCCTCCATAAGCACTCTTCCGCCAAATACTGACTGGAAACCGTCTCTATAAGTAGTATCCATTACTTGGATGATCTTCTTAGCCATCTTTTTCCTTTACGCTTTTCTGTGGTGCATAACTGCAGCGGTAATTGCCGCAACTACTTCATCTTGTGATTTATTTTTTGCTGGAGTCTTTCTCTGGTTTGTAGAGCTTGGACTCACTGGATCTGGAAAGTATTTTGTAATGATCTTTGCTTGCAACTTGAGAGCATAAACCATGATAACAAGAAATGAAAAAACCACACTCATTCCTAAGACCATAAATTTAAACCCCTCATAGACTAAATTTACTTCCACGCTTCTCCCTTTTTTGTAAAGTAGTTAAATTATAGTTTGATTATTCTTTATCTCAACTAAATTGTGTAGAAAAGATGTAAGTTAACTACATTAATTTATCTAGGGTTAAGGTTCCAAGCACCTCGAATCTTGCATTAGAATCTATCTCTGCATGGCTAAGCACTACGATATCAAGATTGAATCTCTCAAAGATCTCAACAAGAGGTTTTCTGAGGTATGGATCAACAATCATCACAACAGGGGCGATCCCTTTTTCTAAGACAGCTTTAACGGCTTTGCTTGTCTCTTCTACAAGGTAGTTAATCTCTGAAACATTGAGCAAAAACTCTCTTTGTCCATTCTGTTCTTTGAGTTTGTCAAGCATTTTTTGTTCGGTTTGTGTGTCGAATGTGAGGAGTTTAATAATACCATCATCATTTTTATACAAGGATGTGATGGTTCTAGCAAGTTTTGAGCGAACCTGTTCTGTAAGGATATCTACTTGCTTGGTCACCTCCGCTATGTCTGCAATGGTTTCCATAATGGTTAACATATCTTTAATAGGAATCTTTTCATGGAGTAGAGATTTAAGCACTCTTTGAATCAGCCCAACACTTGCGTGCGCAAGAGCATCTTTGGTTACAACAGGGTAGTCTTTTTCTAGAGATTTTACAAGTTTATCCACATCTTGGCGGGTGAGCATCTCCTCGGAGTATTTTTTGACCAATTCTGAAAGGTGGGTGGTGATGACAGTGGATGGATCAACAACAGTGTAGCCGTTCATGATTGCTTCATCTTTTTTCTCTGGACTAATCCAGATAGCGTCAAGCCCAAAAGCTGGCTCTTTTGTTTTTTCTCCATCAATCTCTCTTACAACGAGCCCACTATTCATGGCCATAAAAGAGTTTGGTCTAATAATCCCATTGCCTATTCTAATGCCTTTGAGCATAATCTCATAGCTATTAGGCTCAAGTTGTAAGTTGTCGCGAATTCTTACTTGTGGCATCAAAAAGCCAAACTCTGAGGCGATTTTTCTTCTCATGGTACGCACTCTATCTAGTAGATCTCCCCCTTGAGACTCATCGGCTAGTTTGATAAGTCCATAGCCGACATCAAGCTCTAGAAGCTCTACTTTTAAGAT
>JAABTA010000007.1 GCA_011390075.1 Helicobacteraceae bacterium
ATCTACCAACCACTTGCCATGCAATATCTTTTCTATACTGTGCCCCAGTAAACTCTATGGTTTGGGCCAATCTATACGCCTTTTCTATGGCCTCTTTGGTTGAATCCGCTATTGCCACACTTAAAAGCACTCTGCCACCAGTAGCCAACAATTGGCTCCCCTCTTTTTTGACTCCAGCATAAGAGATGTGTGTACCATCCTCAAAAGTTTCTGGCACTTGTATTGGAACTGGCTGGGAGGAGCTATAGGGATAGTTTTCGCTGGCAAACACAACACATACACCACTTTTTTTCTCAAATGTAACTGCCACCTCATCTAATTTTCCTGTGGCTGCTTTTAAAAACATATCACTAGGACTTGATTGGAGCAGTGGCATTAACACCTCACATTCAGGATCCCCAAAACGAACATTAAACTCCAGTGTTATTGGCTCATTATTTACTACCATGACGCCAACAAAAAGCACACCTTCATACGGGGCACCTTCGTTTTGCATACCATCTAAAGTTGGCCTAATGATGCGTGTTTTAATCTTCTCCATCATTGCCTCATCAGCCATAGGTGCAGGACAATACGCACCCATACCACCAGTGTTTGGACCCTCATCGCTATCTAGCAATCTTTTATGATCTTGACACGGGGCTAAGGTGATAAAATCTTTTCCATCACAAATGGCAAATACAGAGAGTTCAAAGCCATCTAAAAACTCCTCTACAACCACTTTGGCTCCCGCATCGCCAAACATATTACCACTGAGCATATCTTTTGCTGTAGCTTTAGCCTCTGCATGAGTCTGTGCAATAATCACACCTTTGCCTGCACAAAGACCATCGGCTTTTACCACAATTGGTGTTTGGAGAGTGTCTATAAATTGTTCTGCTTCCTCTAAATCCCCTGTCTCTTTGTATTGGGCTGTTGGAATACTGTATTTTTTTAAAAAATTCTTCATATAGACTTTAGACTCTTCTAGTCTTGCTGCTGCTTTCGTTGGTCCAAAAATAGGTAGTCCTTGACTTCTAAAAAGATCAACTATGCCTTTTGTTAGAGGATCTTCTGGCCCTACTATCGTAAGATCTACCTCATTTTCTTTGGCAAATACACAGAGCTCATCAAAGTCTGTTATTGCAATATTTTCCCCAATTTCATCAGTTGCTCCATTGCCAGGAGCAAAATAGATTTTTGTAACAGCACTATCAAAAAATAGTCTTCTTCCGATAGAGTACTCTCTACCACCACTTCCAATAATTAAGATCTTCATTCTTTTCCTAACTTTGATTTTTAATAATGCGGGTATTATATCATGTTACCCTAATGAAGGAGACTCTCTTTGCAAAGGGATAGTAATCATAAAAACAGCTCCTTGCTGATTCTTGACTCTCAGTTTTCCATTGAGATTCTTCTCCACAATAAGTTTGGACATATACAGCCCAATTCCAGAGCTTTGCGACTCCTCTTTTGTAGAAAAAAATGGATCAAAGATCTTGTCTTTAATAGTCGCATCAATCCCACTGCCATTATCAGAGATCTCAATATGGGCAAAGCCCTCAATCTCTTGAGCATAAATACCTATCTTTGGATTGTGTGTATGGTTGGCAACTAGAGAGTCTTTAGCATTAGAGAGCAAGTTAAGCACCACCTGTTCAAACTCCCCCTCAACTCCTTCCACACAGAGGTTTTGTGCGATATCTACTGTAAGTTCAATAGAGTTATGAGCTAACGAAGAGCGGACAATACTTAAAGCATTTTCAACACTCTCATCAACTTGAAAAAGAGTCCTCTGTTTATTTGGACTAAAAAAGTTTCTAAAAACATCAATTGTGGAAGACATATACTCCATGAGAGCGTCTGCCTCTTTTACCTTTTTTTCAATGTAGGCGTCATCAAGCTTTTTGAGCTTATGCTTCATCTTAAGTGTCATCAAAATGGAAGACATTTGAGAGAGTGGTTGGCGCCATTGGTGGGCAATATTGCTAATCATCTCTCCCAAAGAGATAAGTCTTGCTTTATGAATCAACATCTCCTCTTTTTCTCTGTTTTTTTCTATCTCCTCTTGGACTCTTTGTTCTAAATTTTTATTAAACTCCTCAATCGCTTCTGTCTTTTGCCGAATTCTTTTTTTATATGCCTCAAAATAGGATTTAATCTTCTCACTTAAAAAATAGGAAAAGACGATTGCAAAGGTAAAAATAATAAAAACTATCGCCAAAGATGTAGAGAGCTCTTTTTTTGCTCTTTTGTCTAAAAGTTCTCTTCTATGCTCTATGGTTTTATCAATATCATCAAGATAGACCCCCGCTGCAACAATCCAGTTCCACTCTGGATAGTATCTAAAGTAAGAGAGTTTCAAACGCATATCTCCCTCGTCTCCTGGCTTTTTATAGACATAGGTTGTATAAGACTCCCCACGCTCTCGTATATCTTCTAAGAACTCCTCACGAAATCTTTTTCCTGTAGGATCTTCATATTCAGAGGAGATATATTTGCCAACAAGATCTTCACGGTTAGGATTAATGCGCATTCTTGCAAAATCCTCTTTGCCTTGTAAATTTACATTGTCATAGACAAAGACATAGTAGTTCTCTTGCTCCCCAAAACGGATAAAGTTGATCCACTGGCTAATCTCTTGTTGCATTTGTTCAATAGACTGATTTTTTCTATTTAAGATCTTAAAATCAATAAGGTCTATAACAGAATCTACCTCTCTATGAATAATATTTTTTTGGTGTTCATAGAACTCTAAACGATACTTTTTTTCATCTATTTCAAAATCTTTGAACTCTTTTGAGATAAAATAGTAGGAGATAAACCCCATAGTTGCTAAAATTATGACAATGGAGTTAATAATAATGACATACGCAATATTTTTTTCATCAAATAAGATCTTTTTCAAAGAGGCTCCTAGAAATAATATTGCTATTATAGGTAAAATAGATGAAAAATGAGCTCATAGAAAAACTTTCTAAATATAATGTCGTCTATGCTGAAGATGAGCGTGGCATTAGAGAGAATATTGGAGAGTTTCTCTCTCTTTTGTTCAACAAAGTATTGATTGCCAGTAACGGTGAAGAGGCCTACACTCTGTATAAAAACCACCATGCTGATCTGATGATTACAGATATTAAGATGCCCAAACTTTCAGGAATAGAACTAGTAAAAAAAATTCGGGAAGAGGATGAAGATGATGAGATACACATTATTGTTGTTTCTGCACACACAGAAGTAGATTATATGCTCAAAGCAGTAGAACTTCACCTCATACGCTACATCGTCAAACCACTCACAGAGAGCAAACTCACAGAGGCCCTTGAGCGCTTTTTACAGACACAAGAAAAACAGAGCCTTTTTAGCTTTAATAAAGACTCCTACTTTAATCTTGATACCAATGAGGTATTTATTGGTAACGATGTCCAACTCCTTACCAAAAAAGAAGCAGACTTTTTAAAGCTTTTAATGAAAACAAAAAAGATAGTCAGTTACGAAGAGATAGAGAACACACTCTGGCTAGATGACTTTATGAGCCTCAATGCCCTAAGACTTTTTATTAAAAATTTACGAAAAAAACTTCCAAAAGATGTTATTAAAAACATTCAAGGAATTGGTTACCAAATTAAATTACCCCATAGGTAAATAGCTCTATTGCACTATTTTTAAGCAATTTTCAATATTTTTTAAAAAAAGTTCCAAATTTACATAACTTCAACATAACTTTTAATTACAATCTTTCAAACTACTTTAAGGAGAAAGAGATGCAATTATTAAGCAAGTTGCTCATTGTAGCACTCATGGCAAGTGCCATGTTCGCAAAAACTTATGAGATTAAGTTTAGCCATGTGGTCAGTCCAAACACACCAAAAGGTAAAGCCGCTGACTTTTTTGCCAAAAGAGCCGAGGAGCTTACAAATGGTCAAGTGAAGGTAAAAGTTTTCCCTAACTCTCAGCTCTATACTGATGCTGCGGTTATGAAAGCAATGAAGTTTAACAATGTGCAAATGGCAGCGCCTAGTTTTTCTAAGTTTACTTCACTAGTAAGAGAGTTGCAACTTTTTGATTTGCCTTTTTTATTCAGAGATGTGGATCACTTGCACAATGTAATGGATGGAGAAGTGGGTCAGATCTTAAAAGATAAAGTTACGGCTAAAGGCTATGTTGCCCTAGATTATTGGGATAATGGTTTTAAACACTTCTCTACCAATGGGGAGCAACTCATTAAACCATCCGATGCAGAGGGACAAAAGTTTAGAATTATGAGTTCAAGAGTTTTAGAGGAGCAGTTTAAAGCTGTGGGCGCTATTCCACAAGTGCTTCCATTTTCTGAAGTATACTCTGCCTTGCAACAGGGCGTTGTTGATGGTGGCGAAAACCCACTTTCAAACTTTTATACAAAAAAATTCTACGAAGTCCAAACCTCTCTCACACTGAGCGAGCACGGATATCTTGGTTACTTAGTGGTTGCAAGTGACAGATTTTGGAATAAACTTCCAGATGACATAAGAAAAAAAGTTAGACAAGCAATGACAGAAGCTACTGAGTATGAGAGAAAATTAGCAGCAGAGCTTGAGAGTGACTTCTTGAAAAAAGTAAAAGAGTACTCAGAGAAAAGTGGCAAGCTAAAAATCTACAAACTCTCTGCTGATGAGAAAAAAGTGTGGAATAAAGCTATGAGTGAAATCTACCCAAAATTTTATGACTCAATCGGAAAAGATTTAATTGAAAAAGCAATAAACACTAAATAAGAAAGACAATATCAATGAAAAAATTTTTTCACATTCTTGATATTGGTGTAGCTACAATTAACCGCAACATCGCTGTTTTTGGCGTTGCTGCGGGAGTTTTGTTGGCTTTTACCAATGCTGTACTGCGCTATGTATTTGGCACAAGTTTAACTTGGGCTGGAGAGCTAACAAACTATCTATTTATTTGGGCAGCACTTTTTGGCGCTGCCTATGGTTTTAAAAAGGGTATCCATATTCAAGTTACCATTTTACTCGCTAAATTCCCTCCAAAAATTGCAAAAGGCTTTATGATTTTGGCCCATACCATCACTTTTGCATATTTAGGATTTATGTCCTATTTAGGGATCTCTTTAGTAGAAGTTATTATGGAGATGGAAGAGATTAGTATAGATCTAAATATCCCCATGTGGATACCAAACCTTGTTATTCCTGTGGCATTTGCAGCTGCCGCATTTCGAGCTGGAGAGAAGATCTATGAGGTGTCTGTAATGGATCCAAATAAGGTAATCCGATCCAATGAGGAGGAGATTATCCATGACTCAATTGACAAAAATTAAGGAGTAAAAGAGGATGATATTAACACTTTTTGCACTCCTTTTTGGTCTAATGCTTTTAGGTGTGCCTGTGGCGGTCGCCCTTGGAACATCAACGCTTGTTACTGCATCTATTTTTACAAATTTTGCTCTAGAGGGAATTCCACAGCATGTTTTTGATGGACTGAATAAATTTTCTCTCATGGCTATTCCAATGTTTGTACTAGCAGGGGCTCTTTTGAGCAAAGGGAGCGCATCTACGCGGATTATTGAGTTTGCTAAATCAATAGTTGGACATCTTCCTGGTGGGCTTCCAATCTCTGCAATATTTGCAAGTATTATTTTTGCAGCAGTCAGTGGCTCTAGCCCGGCAACAGTTGTTGCTATTGGTTCTGTCATGTATGGAGCCATTAGAGAGGCTGGCTACCCAACAAAATATGCTATTGGTACTATTGCCACAAGTGGCTCCTTGGGGATACTTATTCCACCATCAATTGTAATGATTGTGTATGGTGTCACTGCGGATGAGTCTATTGGTAGACTATTTATGGCTGGTGTTATTCCTGGTTTGATGATAGGTATTATGATGATGATTGTCACCTACATTGGCGCTAAAAGACTAGGATTTAAAGCTACAAAACCTGCCAATTTAAAAACACGGCTTATCGCCTTTAAAGATGCTTTTTGGGCGCTTTTAATTATTGTTATTGTCATTGGTGGTATTTATGGAGGGCTTTTTACGCCAACTGAGGCGGGGGCTGTCAGTGCGGTGTATGCATTTGTGGTCTCTTATTTTATCTATCGAGATCTCAAATTCAAAGAGCTTTACTCCATTATTCTCAACTCGGCAATGACAAGTGCAATGATATTTTTTATTATTGCCAATGCAATGATCTTTGCGCACTTTTTAACTGATGAGTCAATCCCCCATCAAATTACAGAGATGATTTTAGATCTCAATGTTGGCCCTATTGGCTTTTTAATTATAGTCAATATTCTACTCTTTTTAATGGGTCAGTTTATGGAGCCATCATCAGTTGTCATGATTACAGTGCCACTTCTTTTGCCAATTGCAACACAACTAGGAATTGATCCAATTCACTTTGGTGTGGTTATGGTTGTCAATATGGAACTTGGGATGATAACCCCTCCTGTAGGGCTCAATCTCTTTGTTGCCAGTGGTATCACAGGACTCTCTTTAAAAGATGTGATTGTTGCCTCTCTTCCGTGGAGTGCCACAATTTTAGCAGGGTTAATCCTTGTTACATACATACCTGAGATATCACTTTTCCTACCAAATTTGATGTACGGTAATTAAGAAAAACTTATTTAAAAAAATCGTGGTTATGGAGCAAAATAACCACGATTTTTTACTCTATTTTAATACTCTTGTTATGTTCATGCTACTTATTTATAGTACAATTAGTCTAGTATTTTAAATCTAAATTAAGGAAGGGCTCGTGACCGTATTAGAAGCTTTCACCGGGAAAACATCCCAAAACAGAAAAAGCAGAATCCCTGC
>JAABTA010000008.1 GCA_011390075.1 Helicobacteraceae bacterium
ACTAAACTCTAGACTGGCCATAGGTCTTAATTTTTCAGGAATTCTCGCCCAAACAAACATTGATGCCTTAGGTCTAGTAATCTCCCAGCCAGCATTTTTAAAACTATCAAGCAATACATCTTGTCTCTCTTGATAGATCTTTTTAATATCTTCTACGCACTGCTGGTCTTCGTTAAGAGCAATTGTTGCAGCCACTTGAATAGGTGTGAACATTCCATAATCTAGCCAGCTTTTAATCTTAATCAGAGCGCCAATAAGCTTTTTGTTGCCACAGATAAAGCCAACTCTCCACCCTGCCATATTGTAAGTTTTTGAAAGGGTGTAGCTCTCTACTGCCACATCTTTTGCCCCTTCTACCTCAAAGATAGATGGGGTTTTATAGTCTTTATAGGTAATTTCAGCGTACGCAATATCGCTAATAATATAGAATCTCTTCTCTTTAGCAACAGCCACTAATCTTTCATAAAACCCTTTACCCACATGAATTGTCGTTGGATTGTTGGGGAAATTTACAACAATATATTTTGGTTTTGGGCTTGAGTACTCAAAAGCCTCATCGATAGATTGAAAAAATTTATCTTCGTCTAAGGACATATCATCGTTAAATTCTAGTTTAAATCTTTGCACATTCCCGCCAGCTAAAATAAACGCTTGGGAGTGAATGGGATAGCATGGGTCTGGAACAATTGCCACATCACCAGGGTTGGTAATTGCTTGCACAAGATGGACATACCCCTCTTTAGATCCCATAGTTGCCACCACTTCTGTTTCTGGGTCTAGATCAACATTGTATTTTCTTTTGTACCAATCAGAAGCCGCTAGTCTTAGTTTATAAATCCCTTTTGATACAGAGTATCCGTGGGTTCTCTCTTTTCTCGCACTATCAACAAGTTTTTCGATAATGTGTTCTGGTGTTGGACCATCGGGATTTCCCATGGAGAAATCGATAATATCTTCTCCTTGTCTTCTTAGATCCATTTTTACTTCATTAACCGCTGCAAAAACATACTTTGGTAATCTTTTTATCTTTTCAAACTCTATCTCATCAAACATCTATTCCTGCTCCTCTTTTTGCTCTTCAAACTCAACAGAGATCCCTTGTTTTATGTCTTCTCCTGAGTATTTATCAGAAATTTTTATAAATTTTGCCTCTTTTGGAAGCGTGAGTGTCACGCTCCTTCTTGAGTGATCATTTTCATAAATTTTTAACACCTGCAAGTTTTTATCATAAAAAACTATTCTGGGATACCAGTATCCAATAGAGGTACTTTTTACTGTTATCTCCCCAGCTATAACCCATAATTCCAGCCAGTACTCACCATCGGGATCAAGCATTGGATATTCCAAAAGAAGCTCATCTATGTTTCTAGCATCAGCTAAAGAGACGCCAACAGATCCAATCTCATATCGCCAAGAGTTTTGATCTTTGGTAATTTCATGAATATCCATATTATAAGCTTGGAGCTTTCTAGCAAAAAGAAGCGGATCAACGGTGTGGTCGCTTACATACCTAATACTCCACTTCAAAGAGAGATCTCCTTTTTTCATATAGGAGGTAACAAAAAAACTATACCCCATCTCTCGTAAAATGTCAGTTATCGATTTGATAAAAATCTCAGGGGAGATAGTTGTTGCAAACTCTAGGCTCAGATCTTTTGGTTTTGGATAGAAGATATTTAAGAGCCCATTGCTTTTAAGGGTTTCTATCACCTTAATATAATCAATGTTCTCTTTAATAAAAAACTGCTCTCTCTCCCTAAAAATAACATCAATCAGCCTTTGATGCCTTAAATAGGTATTGGTATCCACTAAAGTTTTTATCTTCTCATCTAAGATATCTGCAAAAAGAGTGGCTACTAATAGGGTCAATAATACTAATTTTTTCATGTAACTATTCTGTTTCCTCTTCCTCTACTGCTGTCTCATTGGACTCTTCTTCTGTTTGTGTCTCAGGCTTTGGCTCTGGAACATACTGCTCTTTAACAAACGCTCCCTCGCTATATCTATACTGCTGAATATCACCCTCTCTAGACTCTATTATCTCGCCATTATTTATCAGATCAAAGTAGCCGTGACCAAAAACAATAGTATAGTCCCCCTCTGGATTTAGTGGATATTCTCCTTGAAATATTGTACTATCTTTGGTTTTAGTGTTATTATCAACCACGCTGACCCAAAGTTTTTGTCTGCTAAAAAGGGCAACTTTTTTGGGCTCTTCTTGTACTTCTTCTACAATCTCTTCTTCTACAGTTCCCTTTTCTATTTCTTCTACTTCTTGTATTGCAACCTCTTGAGTAATCTCATTTACCGGTTCCTCTTGGGTAAGATCTAGGGTTTCTTGAGAGAGCTCCTGTGTCTCCTCTTCTACAAAAGACGCCTTTTGAGGAGACTTTTTATTCTCTTCAAGTTGTCTCTTTGCCTCTGCAACAACCTCTTTTTCTTGGACATCACCCATTGCAATATCTTGCAGATCTGTGGAGGAGAAGATCAAAAAAGCACTGAGCGCCACAAGAATAGCTGTAAGCACATAGGTGAGCTTTGTACGAAAAGCAACTTTTTCTTTCTCTTCAGGAACAAGAAAAATCTCATCCTCCTCTTTTTCTCTCTGAGCTTCGTACTCCTCAAGCCATGGAGTCAGATCTATATTATAGTCTCGTTTAAATATTTTTGTAAATCCAACGGCTTTTGTGTGGTTAAACCTTGAAAAATCTTTTCTTATAATTGCTTCAATCTCTAAAACAGAGATATGGGTTTTTTCGCTCACCTCTTTGATATTGAGCGCGCTAATCTGTTCTAAACACTCCATTACACAATCCTATCCATTAAAATTGCTGCTGCCGCAGATACATTTAAGGAGTTAAACCCCCGTTTCATTGTGATTCCTGTTAAGCAGTCTAGCTTTTTCAGCACCTTTTGAGGAATGCCATCACTTTCACTCCCCAAAAAGAGAGCTTTTTTCTTCTTAGATGCAAACTCTACACGCTTTGTCTGCTCCATTGCGCTTCCAATAAGAAAAAAATCTTCCATTTTGAGTCTATTGACCACTTCTAAGGGGTTTTTCTCATAAAAAATGGGTAGATTAAACAAAGCGCCACTGCTCGTTCTGAGTGCTCCTTCTAAGTGTATATTGTTCACTCCTGTTACTACCAAGCCATCCACACCTAAAGCGTACGCTGTTCTTGCAATCGCTCCAATATTACCTACATCGGTCAAACCACACAAAACAACTAAAAAATTTTTTCCCTTTATCTCAGAAAAATCGTGAAATTCCAAAGGCTCTACCTCTGCCAAGATCCCTTGATGGTTTCCACCTTTTGCCATGGCTTGTGCTTTTTTATTATCCACTCGCAAGATCTCAATGCCAAAATTCTTAATGGTGTAAAAGAGCTTCTTATCAATCTCTTTGGCGAGAAAAACTCTTTGAATCTTTGTATGATTTTGCTCTAAGCAGTAGAGCACTGGTTGCTTCCCGTATATTGTCATAAAAAAGATTATAGCATTTATTATTTCAAATTTTTTAACAGCTCTTGATACCACTGTTTAGAGGGTTTGCCTGTGAGCTTAAAAAGCATTTTTGATTTATCTTTTAAAGAGATCTCGAGATCTGTAATAGCGTCAACTATCTCTGAGGAGAACGCCTCTTTTTCTGATCTATCAATCACAACCACCCACTCCCCTTGTAAATTGCTCTTTTGAAGATCTACTGCTACCTCTTGGGCGCTTCCGATAAAGCTTTTCTCATGAAGTTTGCTTATCTCTTTTACTGCAAAGATTTTTTTTTGGCTTTTTAGTTTTGCAATCTGTTCTATCAAAGAGAGGACTCTTTTTGGAGATTCATACACAATCACAGGAAAAGGAAACTTTACAATTTTTTCTATCTCTCTTTGTCGCTCTTTTCCTTTATTGTGTAAAAATCCAAAAAAGATAAACTCTTTTGCATCAAAACCACTCATAGCAAAGCTAGGAAGCAGTGCATTTGCCCCAGGAAGAACCTGATAGGCAAGAGAGTTTGCTTGGCAAAACTGCACAAGCTTTACTCCTGGATCACTAATGCAAGGGGTTCCCGCGTCACTCACATAGACACAAGATTTATGAAAGATTTTTCTGTCTAGAGTGGCTAATTTTGTGTGTTCATTGTGGGAGTGTAAAGAGATAAACTCTTTGTCATTTTCAAATTGAATTTCTAATCTCTCTTGCAACAACAAAAGCAGTTTTTTTGTCACCCGTGTATCTTCACAAAACAGCACTTCTGCTTCTTGTAAAAGCTTTATTGACCTGTAAGAGATATCTTCTAAGTTACCTATAGGTGTGGGAACAAATGAGAGCATAAAAGAGTGGCGGAAACCCGCCTAATCTTTCTAAGATTACAGTCCATACTTTCTCTTAAACTTCTCTACACGACCTGTTGTGTCAACCATTTTGTTTTGACCTGTGTAGAAAGGGTGACACTGATCACAAATATCAACTCTTAATTTATCAGTTGTTGATTCAACTGTAAAAGAGTTACCACATGCACAACTTACCGCACATTCAAAAGTTTGAGGGTGAAGATCTTTTTTCATTACTATTTCCTCTATTCTAACTATTTTTTGGAGGGAGAATTATACACATTAAAGTTTAGAAAAACTTTAAACTCCTTAGGTTTATCAAAATTTTTGTATAATTTTTGAAAATTAGCAAACTTTTGTGCGTATTCTTTGTACTAAGCTTGCCTTGAGAGAAAAGGAGAGATTGACAATGAAGATTGGAATAGTAGATTACAAAATGGGCAATATTGCCAGCTTACAAAACTCCTTTGAAAAGATTGGAAAGAGTGTTTCAATTGTGCATACTCCAGAAGATATCCTCTCTTGCGATAAGCTTATCCTCCCAGGAGTAGGTGGCTTTGGAGACGCAATGACTCATCTTAAAGAGCAAAACTTTATAGAACCAATTCAAGAGTATGTACAAAGCGGTAACAATCTTTTAGGGGTCTGTCTTGGCATGCAACTTCTTTTTACCTCTTCCAATGAGTCTTTAGAAAAAGAGGGGCTAGATCTCATCCCCGGAAGTGTCACAAAGTTTGATAAATCGCAAGCAGAACACACAATCAAAATCCCCCACATGGGCTGGAATAAAATGGAATTTGTCAAGGAATCCAAACTTTTTCTTGGACTAAAGAGAGAAGCCTATCTCTATTTTGTCCACTCTTATCACGGAAATTGTGATAAACGCTACATCATTGGCCAAACTTACTATGGATACGATTTTGTCTCGGCTGTGGAGAAAGAGAATATCTATGGTTTTCAGCCACACCCAGAAAAAAGCCACAATGAGGGCTTACAAATTTTAGAAAACTTCATCAAAATTTAAGGATAGCAATGACTTTATACCCAGCAATTGATCTTAAAGACGGAAAAGCAGTAAGACTGACAAAAGGTCTTATGCAGAGCGCAAAAGTCTACTCTGATGAGCCATTTGAGTTGGCAAAATCTTTTGAGTCTATGGGGGCTAAATGGCTCCATGTGGTTGATCTTAATGGAGCGTTTAGTGGAAAACCAGAAAACTTAGAACAGATTAAAAAAATTAGAGCTCATTGCGATATGAAAGTGCAGTTAGGGGGTGGTATTCGCGATGAAAAAACGATTGCATACTATATTGAGGCGGGAGTCGAGCGAGTTATCTTAGGCTCTATTGCTGTTAAAGATCCAGATTTTGTTAAAGAGATGGCAAAGAAATACAGAGTTGTTGTTGGCATTGACGCCATTGATTCCATGGTTGCCACCCACGGCTGGGCAACAAAAAGTGAAATAAAAGCTACAGAACTAGCCACTCTTTACAAAAATTCTGATGTGGATGCTATTATCTGCACTGATGTTTCAAAAGATGGTACATTAAGTGGTGTAAATGTCGATTATACCTTAGAGATCAAGCGAGCAAGCGAGAAAGAGACCATAGCAAGTGGCGGTGTGAAAGATAGAGAAGACTTGAATAAACTCTACGAAACTGCTATTATTGACGGTGCGATAATTGGTAAAGCATTCTATGAAGGCAAACTAGATATTAAAGAAGCTTTAAAGAATTTTATGTAAAATTCGGAGTTAAGCAAACAAAACCTTAGGAGTATTCCTTGAAAATATTAGTAGTTGATGACAGTTCAACAATGAGAAGAATTATTAAAAATACTTTAAATCGCCTAGGCTATAAAGACCTCTATGAAGGTGAACATGGCGTTCAGGCTTGGGAAGTTTTACAACAGAATGAGGATATTGATGTATTAATCACCGACTGGAATATGCCTGAAATGAATGGCCTTGAGCTAGTCAAAAAGGTGAGAGGTGACAAAAAATATGTTGAAATTCCAATTATTATGGTCACAACAGAGGGTGGAAAAGGAGAGGTTATTACAGCTCTTAAAGCTGGTGTGAATAACTACATAGTCAAACCCTTTACTCCACAGGTGCTTAAAGAGAAACTAGAAGCTGTATTAGGTACTGCCAGTTAGTAGATGGCAGATACCTACTTTCAAACAACACTAGAACTCTCAAACTACGCAGAGTATATTCAGCCAATTATTACAGACGCTTTGGAGATTGCCACAGAACTCCAAGAGAACACGATTATTATCACTTGCGAAACCCCTCTAGATCTAAAAGAGATATCAACTATTATTAACAATTTCTCTCAAGAGTTTGAAGAAAAAATAGCTTTTCATCTACACCAAGAAGAGAGAGAAAATAGGGACTGGATTGAGGAGTATAAAAAAGGTGTCAAACCTGTTGAAGCAGGAGAATTTTATATTCGCCCTAGCTGGCACAGCCCAAAAGAGGGTATAGAAAATATTGTAGTAGATCCCTCTTTGGTTTTTGGCACAGGAGAACACCCAACGACATATCTTTGTCTCATAGCAATATCAAAACATCTTACAAAAAATACAACCTTCTTAGATGTTGGCAGTGGCAGTGGCATATTAAGCCTTGCAGGCGCCAAAAAAGAGGCTGTAGTAGATTTTTGCGATAGCGACGAAGAGGCTGTGAAGGCTACAACAGAAAATTTTGCACTCAATCAACTCAGTTTTCAAAACGCATGGGTTGGCTCAGTGAATGCTCGAAAAAAAGCTTATGATTTTGTTATAGCAAATATTGTTAGTGATATACTAATATTTTTAAACAGGGATTTAATACACTCTTTAAATAGTGGCGGTATTTTGGTATTATCTGGAATATTGGGCACTTACAGAGAAAAAGTGTTAAACTCTTTTTCAGATCTTGTCTTGGTGGATACGCTCACCAAAGAGGACTGGACAACATTAATTTTAAAGAAAGAAGAAGATGGACAAACAGAATAATACACCTAATAACGGTGGGGATGACAACAACAATAACAACTTTTTTAATCAAAATCCCCTATTGATTTTTGCAATATTTTCTATTATTGCAATTATGGTTTTTAAGTACTTCTCCAATGATTTGGCAACTGATAATTTAAGTAGCACCAATCAGAATATGAGGCAAGTAACCAAAAGCTTGAGTTATTACGACTTTAAAGAGTATGTAAAAGCTGGAAGAATCCAGTCGGCATCCATTGGGGAAACAGTCATAAAAGCGGTAAGCGAAGATGGCAATGTGCGCACAATTTATAACATCAAAAGAATTCACCCTGACAACGAGCTTCTCCCGCTTCTAGAGAAACACCAAGTAGCCTATAGTGGCTTTTCTGAAGACAATTGGCTCAGCGATCTACTCTTTGGATGGATACTCCCAATTTTTATCTTCTTCGGTATTTGGCTATTGCTCACTTCCCGTGTGCAAAAGAGCCTAGGAGGCGGTATGTTAGGGATTGGGAGTAGCAAAAAACTTGTTAACTCAGAAAAGCCAGAGATCAAATTTGATGACATGGCAGGAAATGAGGAGGCAAAAGAGGAAGTTAAAGAGGTTGTTGACTTTTTACAGCACCCAGAAAGATACCTTAAGCTCGGCGCAAAAATTCCAAAAGGCATCCTTCTTGTAGGTCCTCCAGGAACGGGTAAAACACTTTTAGCCAAAGCAGTTGCAGGGGAAGCCCATGTGCCTTTCTTCTCTGTTTCAGCCTCAAGTTTTATTGAGATGTTTGTGGGTGTTGGTGCTGCAAGAGTGAGAGATCTTTTTGAACAAGCAAAAAAAGAAGCTCCTTCAATTATTTTTATAGATGAGCTAGACGCTTTAGGGAAAAACCGTTCAGCAGGAGGCATGGGTGGCAATGACGAGCGAGAGCAAACCCTCAATCAACTTCTAGCAGAAATGGACGGCTTTGGATCTAATGAGCCAGTTATTATCTTAGCAGCAACCAATAGACCCGAAGTGCTTGACCCTGCCCTTCTTAGACCTGGTAGATTTGATAGACAAGTTTTAGTTGATAAGCCAGACTTCAAAGGCAGACTAGAGATCTTAAAGGTCCATGTAAAACACATTGTGATAGATGACAGTGTCAATCTCGAAGAGGTGGCAACTATGACAGCAGGGCTAGCTGGCGCGGATCTTGCCAATGTTGTCAACGAAGCAACACTCTTAGCTGGAAGAAAAGATAAAGATAAAGTCCAGCAAGAAGACATGAAAGAGGCAGTAGAGAGATCAATTGCTGGCTTGGAGAAAAAAAGTAGAAGAATCTCTACAAAAGAGAAACGAATTGTTGCCTACCATGAGAGTGGCCACGCAGTGATTGCCCAGATTACAAAAGGGGCTAAAAAGGTGAATAAAGTCTCTATTGTTCCTAGGGGTCTTGCGGCTTTAGGCTACACTTTAAACACTCCAGAAGAGAATAGATACCTTATGCAGATGCATGAACTCATAGCTGAAGTGGACACCCTGCTAGGAGGACGAGCGGCAGAAGAGGTCTTTATTGGTGAGATCTCAACAGGTGCCTCTAATGACTTAGAGAGAGCTACGGATATTATTAAATCTATGGTGATGATCTACGGTATGAGTGATGTTGCTGGGCTGATGGTCATGGAAAAACAGAATAATAAATTCCTAGGTACTGGCCTTACCCAAAATAAAGACTACAGCGAAAAACTTGCACAAGAACTTGACGAGCATGTAAAAAAAGTCTTGGGAGAGCGATACATTGCTGTAAAGCATAGCCTAGAAAAATATAGAGAAGCCATTGAGACAATGACAGCAGAACTCCTAGATGTAGAGGTTCTCCAAGGAGATAGAGTCACAGAGATCTTGCAAGCTTACGAAGAGGCTAATGGCATTGAAAGCAGTTGGTATGATGCTATTAAAGAGAGAAAAGATGAGACTCAAAAAAGAATAGAGAGTGGAAAAAGAGACAATCAAAACCGCAATCTTTCTGACAACTCGGGAGATGACGATGAGAGAGAAAAAAACTGATCTAATACTAAAAGAGGGGTTTAAGCCTCTTTTTTATGCATTTGTAGCCCTAGTAGTCCTATTTTTTTTAGGATTTGGGCTTCTTAGTCTCATAGCGGTGGCTGCTATTGTGCTTATCTTTTTCTTTTTTATTAACCCAGAAAGAGAGCCAGAAGAGGAGGATGCGTTTGCTGTTATTGCTCCAATAGATGGAAAAATCACCGAGATTGCTCCCCATAGTGATGGTGTTGCTATTACAATCTCAAACTTTTTTTTAGACCCGCATCTCATCCGCGCTCCTTTTGACACAGAGATTGAGAGCATAAAGATCCGCCATGGCGTATTTTTGAGCCTTTCAAACCCCAATGCCCAAGCACTCAATCAAAGAGGAGAAATTGTTTTTAAAAATAAAAATGCTCGCTTTGTTCTTACCCTATTAAACTCTCTTATCAATATTGAAAATAGCTTCTATGTCAAAGAGAGAGAGCCTATTAAAGCCAACAAAAGAGTGGGCTTTTTTGGTGGAGGTCAAGGAGTTTTTCACTGTCCTAAAAATGTGGACCTAAAAGTTTCAACAGGGGACAATCTAAAGGCGGGAGAGTCGCTCATAGGATTTATTAAAAATGCCTGAACAAAAGATCCAGATTAAATATCTTCTACCCAATCTTTTTACAGCGGGAAGCATTTTTATTGCTATTGTAAGTATTATCTCAGCTGTCGATGGAGACTTTTCCAAAGCTGCGTGGCTCATTGTTTTGGCATCTGTATTTGATGCTTTAGATGGAAGAGTAGCTAGGCTGACTAATACTTCCAGTACATTTGGTGTGGAGTTTGACTCATTAGCAGATATTGTCTCTTTTGGTATTGCCCCTGCGATGCTTTTTTATTTTAGCATTGGTAACAACTTTGGAAAAATTGGGATCTTTATTGCTGCTATGTTTGTTATTTTTGGTGCCGTGCGGCTTGCAAGGTTTAATGTGACAAAATCCGAAGAGGAGCCCAATGTGTTTATTGGGCTTCCTATTCCTGCAGCTGCACTGATTATTGTGGGCTGGATTTTAGCCAAAGATATTATGAGTATGCCTGATGGTGTAAATATCCTCATCTCAACTATCACATTTTTAGCTGCCATTTTAATGGTGAGCAATATCAGATACCCTAGTTTTAAAAAAATAGACCTAGAAAACAGAAGCTTTTTAAAGATCTTAAGTGCTATTATTCTTATTTTAGGACTTGTCTATATCTATCCAGCGCTTATGATATGGGGGCTTATGAGTCTCTATGCTGTTCTTGGTCCTTTTCGGGCTGTCTATATGATACTTCAAAGAAAACTGAGAAACAGACATGAATAATATAAAAATTTTTGACACAACCTTAAGAGACGGGGAGCAGTCTCCTGGCGCATCAATGACTGTTGCTGAGAAGATAAAAATTGCCAAGCAACTAGAGTCTTTAGGTGTGGATATTATCGAGGCAGGATTTGCCATTGCTAGCCCTGGAGATTTTCAAGCAATCAGTGAGATTGCCCAAGTGGTAGAAAACTCTACTATCTGCTCTTTAGCAAGGGCAAGAGAGGGCGATATTGAGCGTGCAGCCAAAGCTATCAGCTACGCCAAACACCAAAGAATCCACACCTTTATAGCTACAAGTTCTATCCATATGGAACATAAACTCAAACTAGCTCCTGATGAAGTAATCAAACGAGCTGTCAATGCAGTAACCTATGCAAAAGAGTATGTTGGGCAGGTGGAGTTTAGTTGTGAAGATGCCACCCGATCGGATATGAACTTTTTAAAAGAGATCATCTCTGCTGTGATAGAGGCAGGTGCCAACACTATCAATCTTCCTGATACAGTTGGGTACGCCACACCTGATAGCTATGGATCATTTATTAAAGAGCTTGTAGAGTTTGTTGATAGTAGATCTATTATCTCTGTTCATTGCCACAACGATTTGGGGCTGGCTGTTGCCAACTCTTTAAGTGCTATTAAAAATGGTGCTTTGCAAGTTGAGTGCACAATGAATGGCTTAGGGGAGAGAGCAGGAAATGCAGCCTTAGAAGAGATTGTTATGGCTCTTAAGACAAGAAAAGATGAGTATGGTGGGATAGATACAGGTATTTATACCAAAGAGATCTACGGCACAAGCAGGCTAGTTGCCAATATCTGTGGTATTGAGCCCCAACCAAATAAAGCCATTGTTGGGAAAAACGCTTTCTCTCACGAGAGTGGTATCCATCAAGATGGTGTGCTCAAACATGCCCAAACTTACGAAATTATGAAACCGAATGATGTAGGCATTGAAAACAACCGACTCACCCTTGGCAAACTCTCTGGAAGTCACGCTTTTAAAGAGAAGCTAGAGGAGCTCAATATCCATCTCAATGAAACAGATTTTAAAGAGGCTTTCTTACGATTTAAAAAATTGGCCGATCAGAAAAAAGAGATCTTTAATGACGATATTAGAATTTTAATCAACGACTCTGCCACCTCTAAACCTCTTGTGTATGAGCTTTTGAAACTACAAATTAGTGACTGCAGCGAGGGAGTTCCCACCGCTGCTGTGAGTATCAAACATAAAGAAAAAATCAAAACAGACGCCGCTATTGGTAACGGTACAATAGATGCTATCTTTAAATGCATTGATAGAATTACAAAAATTGATG
>JAABTA010000082.1 GCA_011390075.1 Helicobacteraceae bacterium
CCACTCCATCTCCGAGCGCAACGCTCGCAAAAGATTGTCGTGCTGTTTTTCTAGATCTTGAAGGAGTTTTTGTTTGGCTTGGAGGTAGTCATTATAGCCCCCTTTAAAACTTTTGATGCTACCATCTTCTACCTCAACCGTTCTTGTAGCAAGTCTGTCGATAAAGTATCTATCGTGGGAGATAAATAGAAGTGTAAAGTTTTCTCTTAAAAGCATCTCCTCTAAAAACTTCACCATATAGACATCCAAATGGTTCGTTGGCTCATCTAGCAACAACAAATCTGGGCGTTTAAGAAGAAGCCCTGCTAGTGCCACTCTTCTTTGCTCTCCTCCACTGAGAGTATCCACGGCTCTGTGTTCGTACTCTTTAAGGGCAAACTCTTCTAAAACCCTCTCAACCCTATCGTCTAGACTCCAGCCATTATGAAAATCGATATAGGTGCTCACCTCGGTGAGTTCTTGCAAAAAGGCTCTATTGTTAGGATCTCTATTAATGGCGTCACTAAGCTGGTCATAACGCTTTTTAGCAGCTTTAAGATCGGTAAGCTGATCCTCCACCGCTTTTCTCACTGTTATGCCCTCTTGAAACTTAGGCACTTGAGCGAGCATCTCAATACTTATGCCATTTAATACAGTCCGCATTCCATCATCCGCCTCAAGCTCGCCACTGACAATTTTTAAAAGAGTCGATTTGCCACAGCCATTTTTCCCAACAACGGCCACTCTCTCCCCCTCTTTGACTGTAAAACTAATCTCATCTAAGATTTTTTGTACTTCATACTGTTTTGATATTTTTTGTAAATCTACAAGTGCCAAATATGTTCCTCAAAATATTATTTTGGTAACATTATACAAAAGGAGAGTTATGAACTATTTAACACTATACAAAAGAACACTCAAAGATCTCTTTACCTTCGAGGTTTTTCTCACCTTTATGTTTCCATTTTTGATTATTGTCACCTTTTTTGCTGTGGAGCTTTTTGTCTATTCAAACTATATTCTTCCCTATTTTGAGTCTCTCATTACCTTTACAGAAAATGAGATCTTGCTTTGGATACTCAATGCGTTTATCACTATATTCTTTTTGGCAATTTTGCTTTTAGTGAATGTTTTTGTGGGAATTAATCTTATTGGATTATTCTTTTTAGAAAATATTATCAATACAATCAACAAAAAATACTATAAAAAAGATCTAACAGAGAGTCTCTCTATTCTAGAGGTTTTCAAGCTCTCTACGGCAATCTTTTTGAAGTATTTTAAATATCTTCTCTTTATGCTACCACTGACATTTATCCCTGTAGTTGGGGCATTTTTGCCACTTATTCCAGCTTTTTTTATGTTCTATAAAACACTGCTCGTTGAGACAGGAGCCAATATTACAGAAAAAAGCGTTGTCCAGCAAAGTGATAAGTACTATATTGCTTTTATTTTTCCGATGTTTATCCTCACCCTTGTTCCAATATTTGGAACATTTGGATACATCTTGGGATTTATAGGCACAACACACTATCTTCTAAATAGAGACTAGCACAATCTTAAACACCGCGCCTTTGTCGCTATTGTATGCAAGAATCTTTCCACCCATCTTTTCCTCTATAATTGTTTTGGCAATCTGCAGACCAATTCCTGTGCCTCCCTCCCCTTTTGTAGAAAAATAGGGGGAGAAGATATTAGGAAGAATCTCTTTGGGAATGCCTCCTGCGTTATCCTCTATAGAGATTGCAATATTTCCATCAACTTGTGCCACTTTTGCAATAATCTCTCTTTTAGCAACTTCTCTTTCTGTCAGTACATCTTTTGCGTTGTTGATAATATTAATAAGCACCTGCTTGAGTTCATTATCAAGACCATTGACCATGCACTTTTTTCTAGAGTCATACTCTTTGGTAATAGAGATCCTATATCTTTGCATTTGCCCCTCCAAAAGAGAGATAACAGAGTCTAAAGAGGCGATCACATTAAAATTCTTTTTTTCCTTTGATGGTTTAAAAAAATCTCTAAAATCATTGATGGTTTGGTTCATATAGGTAATTTGATCCATGGACTGTTTCGAAAATTTTTCGGCATACTTAGTGTCTAGCTCGTTGTACTCCAAAGCCTCGGGAATATCTTGCACAAGTAGTCCTAGTGTGTTTAGAGGCTGTTTCCATTGGTGGGCAATAGCACCAATCATCTCTCCCATCTCTGCCATTTTTGATTTTTGGATAAGCGCCCTATCATTGTGTTCTTTCTCTTTGAGTATCTGAATATTGTTTGTAATATCTTGATGGGTCCCTAGCACTTTTTTCACTTCGCCTTGGGCATTTTTAATCTGGAGCGCCGAACAGGCAATAAATTTCTCTTTGCCATCAATAACAACAGAAAAATCTTTACAGCCAGGGACTTTAGCGTGCAAAAAGTCTCTGACTTGTTCTCTATCTTTTTGGCTGACTATAGAGAAAAAATAGTCATAAGTTGACTGGGGGCTTGTTGTGTCAAACTCGTAGATAGAGTACATCTGCTCAGACCAGAGAAACTCTTGTGTGGCAATATCGAACTCCCAGCTTCCTAGATTTGCTATTCTTTCTGCCTGTTCCAAAAGCTTGTTGGATTTTGTGAGATCTCTTGTTCTTTGTTTGACTTTTTTTTCTAGATCTTTATTGGCATTAGCCAAAAGAGTACGGTAGCGTTCCATTTTTGTTATGTCAGAAAAGGAGATAATTGCTAATTTTTTATTGTGTGAGTGTCTTGAGTAGGTTATTTTAAAACTTCTATTCTCCCCTAAAATGGAGCTATTCATAATGACTTTGCTCTCAACCTTTTTGTGCCTATTAGCTTTGACTGATTCAAGCCAACTGTGCCCCTCTTTATGGGTGATATAGCCCTCTTTGTCAATAAAAAGTTCATATATAGCTTTGTGGTTTCGATGAAATTCTTCAATATCACCGCAGTTTACGAAGTCTAAAAAGCTATAGTTGCCATCAAAGACACTTACTCCGTCGGTGATAATAATAATGTCAGGAAGAGAGTCTAGTATCTCTTTAGAAAATGTATTGAGTAACAAAATCAACCTTTTCAGAGATTGTAACAAATTTTTGATACTATTTTACCATGGATAAAAAATCAGTGGGTTGCTACTATTGTGGAGAGAGATCTAAAAAGATTCCTCTTAAAAAAAATGAGATCGCTCTTTGCCCCCGGTGTGGTAGCAAGATCTATGAGAACCACTCTGCTATCAACTATGACAAGGCTCTTCTGTATGCGCTCGCTTCACTTATTTTGCTTATTCCCTCCAATCTCTACCCAATACTCACTTTTGAGCTCAACTCTATAGAGTACTCTACCACCTTTTTTACTAGTGCGCTTACTCTATACAATCAAGGGTTTGGCATTTTAAGCCTCGTTATATTTTTGACAGCTATTGTGTTTCCTGTGTTGCTTTTGCTCTCTATTGTAACTATTGTTTTGGATAAGAAGAGATTTATCAACCTAGAACACAAAAAAGAGCTCTTGAAACTCTACTCCTTTGCAAGAAAAATGAGTTTTTTAGAGATCTTTTTATTAGCTTTAGTGGTTGCTTATATTAAACTTATTGATATCTCCACAGTCATTATCCACAACAATATTTTTCTTTTTATTGGGGCTGTTATTTTCTATATCTTGGCAAAACAAAACATTACAATTACACGCATTAGTATTTTAGATAAAAATATTAGCAACTCCTATCACATATCTTTTGCCCTAGCTACTACAGGGCTTATTCTCTATGTTCCTGCTAATTTTTTGCCAATAATGAATATATCGGAGTTTGGCGTTGTCACTCCTGATACGATTATCTCTGGAGTTATCTCTTTGCTGAAAAGTGAGATGTATCCTGTTGCTTTGGTGGTGTTTTTTGCCAGTGTAGTCATACCGCTTTTTAAGATTGTAGGGATGCTCTATATATTAATTTCGATAAAATATAAAAGAACAGTAACCAATAATCTTAAACTCAGACTCTATAAATTTATCGAAGTTATTGGAAAATGGTCGGTTTTGGATATCTATATGATTGCTCTTTTGGTTGCGCTAGTAAAAGAGGAGAGTATCGCCTATGTAGAGGCTGGAAGCGCCTCTATCTTCTTTACTCTTGTTGTCTTTACGACCATGCTCTCTACGGAGATGTTTGATACAAAATTACTATGGAAAAGATATGAACCCAGTTAGAACAAGACAGAAAAAAAGCTTTTTTCCTTGGATAGTTCCTATTATTGCTCTCGTTGCCACAAGTTGGCTCATCTATAAAACCGTGAGCGAAAAAGGGATTGAAATTGTTGTTAACTTTACCGATGGCAGTAGCCTTAAAGAGGGGAAAACTTTTGTGAAATACAAAGGGTTTAATGTGGGGAAGGTCACATCCATAACCGTAGCAGAAGATCTGCAAAGCATTGATGCCCACATCAGACTAAACCACAGTGTTGGTAACATTCTAGCACGAGAGGGGAGTAATTTTTGGTTGGTAGAGCCTCGTATCTCTGTGAGCGAAATTAGTGGTCTTGAGACAATTATCAGCGGTTCATACATAGAAGTACGAGCGGCTAAAGACTCCATCGAAGAGATAGAAAACCAAAGAAGACAGTTCTATTTCCACGGCCACTCACAAAAACCACTCAAATACTATGACGAAGATGGAATCACAATTATCCTAGAGAGCGACGGCACACAAAATATCAAAAAAGGCACGCTTATTCTCTATAAAGATCTAGAAATTGGCAGAGTTACTGGCACAAAGATCTCAAATGACACAATAGAGAACTTTATTGTGATCTACGAGAAATATCAAGATCTTATCAATAGCTCCACAAAGTTTTATAACACAAGCGGTCTTACAATTGATGCAAGAATGAGCGGTGTGGAGATAAAGCTTGACTCTCTTGCTTCAATGATTTCTGGAGGTATCTCTTTTAAAACGACAAAAAAAGATGGAAAAAAGCTGACAAAAAACAGCCGATTTCAACTCTATAAAAACTACGAAGAGACAGGGCTCAGTGCCACCATAATCAAACTCACCACACAGAGTGCCGAAGGTTTAAGTGTTGGAACAAAGATTGTTTACAAAGGCATTAACTTAGGTAATGTGGACACAATAGCTTTTGAAAAGAATCATATCATTATTGAAGCAAAAATACAAAATAGATACAAAGATCTCCT
>JAABTA010000083.1 GCA_011390075.1 Helicobacteraceae bacterium
AAAATGAGAGACTCAAGTGAGACAATTAAAAACTACTTCCGGGTGCTTATTAAAAGAATGACTCCTGTAAGACCTGAGTTTCAACTAAGCAAACCCAATAAAAAGATCTTTATGCTTGTAGGGCCAACAGGTGTTGGAAAAACAACAACCCTAGCAAAATTAGCAGCAAAATTTGCTATTAAAGAGAACTATAAAGTAGGCATTATCACCCTTGATACTTACAGAATTGGAGCAGTAGAGCATGTAATGTTTTATGCGAAGACCATGAAGCTCCCAATAGAACAGGTTTCAGACCCAGGAGATTTTGGTGCAGCCATTAGCGCTTTAAAGCATTGTGACTATATTCTTATTGATACCGCAGGATGTTCCCAGCACGATGAGGAGAAACTCAATAAAATCAAACAGTTTCTCAATGTGGAGAGCCACACCTCTATTGATGTGAAGCTCTGTATCTCCTCCAATACAAAACTTGATGATCTTAAGACAATCTATAGAAATTTTTCTCATTTGCATATTGACTCAATTATTGCCACAAAATTTGACGAAACATCAACTTTTGGAAATCTTTTTAGTCTCGTATATGACACCAAAAAACCACTGAGCTACTTCTCCGTAGGGCAAGAGGTTCCAGATGATTTAAAAGCTGCTGATGGGGACTATTTTGTCCGCTGTATGCTCGATGGCTTTTATAAAGAAGAGCAGTAGATGCAACATCAAGCCCATAAACTTACAGAACTTGTCAAAGAGAAAAAGCACCAAAACTTCTCCACTAGATTTATCGCCATCACTAGTGGCAAAGGTGGTGTAGGCAAAACAACTATTAGTGCCAATTTAGGCTATGTCCTAGCCAGTAGTGGATTTAAGGTGGCGCTTTTTGATGCAGACATTGGTCTTGCCAACTTAGATGTGGCTCTAGGTGTACGGACAGAAGATACTATTTTAGATGTATTAAAGGGGAGCAAAAGACTTAAAGACATTATTGTCAATGTAAGCGAAAACCTCTACTTAATTCCTGGTGAAAGCGGAGAGGAGATACTCAAATTTGGAGATGACTTTATCCTAGATAAGTTCTTCGAAGAGGAGAATATGTTTAATGACTTTGATTATGTCATCGTCGATACAGGAGCAGGCATTGGAGAGAGTGTGCAAAACTTTTTAGTTGCTTCTGATGAGATAATTATCGTCACTGTCCCTGAACCTAGTGCGATTACCGATGCGTACGCTTTAATTAAAGTGATGAGTGAAAAAAATGGAAAGCTTAATCTCTTAGTCAATCAAGTAAGAAGCGAAAAAGAGGCAAACTCAGTCTACAAAAAGATTACAACCGTTGCCAGTAAAAATATAGAAAACTGCAACATAAACTTGCTTGGAGCTATTAATAGAGATGAGAATATAGAAAAATCGATACGAAAAAGAGTTCTTTTTGCCAAAGAGTTTCCTCAAACCCTTCCTTCAAGCCAGCTTAATAGAATTTCCACATTAATAGTCAGCAACATGGAACACAATATGCTTTTAGAAGAGGAACAGGGATTTGTCAGGTTTTTTAGAAAACTTTTAGGAAAGTTTTAACCTCAGATCTTGAATCATCTTTCAAAGTAGAGCTATGATAAAAACGGAAAATTTTATTTACTTTTTGACTGTTTGCGGATTTTTTATAGGTTTAATCTTCTCTGTTCTCTCTCATATTGAGCCAATTCATATGGTATGGAGTACAATTATAATTACAGTTTTGTTCTATATTGTCTCTTTAGCATCCTCTGGTTTTTTTATTAAAAACTCAGAACTCAAAGCATCTTACACTCTTAAGAGTGATTTCTATGACTACCAGCTTGGAAAAGCTATGGGACAGATTGAGAAAAGAGAGAACTTTTTAAGAGATTCTCAAAGATACATTAGAGACCTAGAGAGAGAGCTCTATCAAGCCAATGAGTTTGATGTTGAACAGAGCACAAAAAATACGAAAGAGGAGATAGAGTAATGGCAAGCGCTAAAAGTAGTGTCAGTGCATATAAAGAGACTTGTTTAGACAATCAAAATAATTTAGCTGTTCAATATCTTCCTGCAGTTAAGGCAATGTCATATAGGCTCAAAGAGAGACTCCCCTCAAGCATTGACGCTACAGATCTCATCTCCATTGGAGCAGAAGAGTTAATTAAGTTAGCAAGACGATACGATGCTGATTTAAATGACTCTTTTTGGGGCTACGCAAAAAAGAGGGTCTATGGAGCTATGCTTGACTTTTTACGAAGCCTCGACACTGTAAGCCGAACCGATCGAAAACTGATTAAAGATGTGGAAAAAGCCATCATTGCCTACCATAGCGATCACGAAGAGGAGCCAACAGATGAGTGGCTTGCTAAACATCTTGAAGAAGAGATTATCAAGGTGCAAAAAGCACGAAGCGCTGCTGACACTTATGGACTTATGCCTATCGATGAGCAGATGCAGATCTTTGGAGACGAAGATACCGAAGACTCAGTAGAACAAGAGGAACTTGTAGATATTGTCAGAGATATTTTGGGAAAGATGCCAGAGAGAGAACAGATGATTATCCAACTCTACTTTTTTGAAGAGCTCAACCTCAAAGAGATTAGTGAGATCTTAAACATTACAGAGTCAAGAATCTCTCAGATTATCAAAACAATCACAAGAAAAATAAGAGAACAGGTAAAGTAGTTTAGATGGCTGATATTCTAAGTCAAGACGAAATTGATGCACTCTTAGATGCTGTTGATGACGATGACCTAGACGCAGATGATGGCGATTTAGACGATAATAGCCCATCCTCCGTTAATCAAGAAGACCAGCGACATGTAACCCTCTATGACTTTAAAAGACCCAATAGAGTTTCAAAAGAGCAATTAAGAACCTTTCGTTCTATCCATGATAAAATGGTGCGAACTCTCTCTAGCCAGATCTCATCTACTATGCGCTCTATTGTTGAAATTCAGCTCCACTCAGTTGATCAGATGACCTATGGAGAGTTTTTAATGAGTCTGCCTTCTCCAACATCGTTTAATGTCTTCTCCATGAAACCACTAGAGGGCAGTGGTGTATTAGAGATCAACCCATCCATTGCTTTTCCTATGATAGATAGACTCTTAGGAGGAAAAGGCGAAGCCTACGACTCCAACAGAGACTTTACCGATATTGAGTTTAATCTATTAGACACAATTCTTAGAGTCATTATGCAAAACCTCAAAGAGGCTTGGGCGCAGGTGACAGAGTTTTTTCCTGTGGTAGATGCAAGAGAGTCTAGCCCAAATGTTATTCAGATTGTGGCACAAAACGAGATTGTTGTTATGGTGGTGATGGAGATAATCATTGGGCACACCAGTGGGATGATGAATATCTGTTATCCTGTGATTGCTCTTGAGCCGATTCTATCAAAACTTGCAGCTAGAGACATTTTAGTCAGTGAGAAAAACTCTAAAAAGAGTAGAAATAACGAACTGCAAGCGCTCCTTGGTGGGGCAAAAGTTGGTGTGGAAGCTATTGTTGGGGATGCTGAACTTACTCTAGGGGAGATGCTAGAGGTGAAAAATGATGATATAATTATCCTCAATAGACCAGCAGATGATACTGTGATTCTTTGTGTTGATGGAAGAGATAAATTTGTTGGGGAACTTGGGTTGCATAGATTTAGAAAAACTGTCAAGGTAAATAAACTTATCCATACAGAACATGATGATGTGAAAGAGCTACTCAAATCTCTAGAACACGAAAGACAGTTAAAAATTCAAGCATTTAAAGGTGAAAGTTAATGGAAGCATTTGTAGATCTCTTAAAAGGTGAGATTGGAGCAACAATCAATGGTCTAATTGGTGTAGAGCCTGAGGTAGATCTAAAAGAGATAGAGGAGCTAAACGCCGACTCAAATATTATTCCACCTACTACTAAAATGGAGATTTCTGTTACTGGAGACTTTGAAGCAAAGGTGCTCGTTCTTGTTCCACCAAAACTTGCCACAGCTCTTAGTGATATGATGCTTGGTGGTGATGGGGAAGAGAAAGACACAATGGAAGACGATGATATTGACGCCATCAAAGAGGTGGTCTCTAATATCTTGGGCTCCATATCCAACTCCCTTAATTCCCAAAATGAAATCCCTAAACTCAATTTCTCCATCTCGGACGCTATTTTTGTAGCAGAAGAGGAGACCTCACTTGCAGATTATGGAAAAATGGCCATCTATGACTTTAAAATTAATGCCATAGAAAATATTATTATGTTTGCTTTTGACAAAGACTTTGTAGAAAAGATTGAGGGAAGCGATGAGGAGCCTCAAGAAAAAGAGAGTGCTCCAGAAAGCGCAAAAGAGAGTGGTGGTGGCAATGTAATACAGTCCTCTTCTAGCGATGGTCGCGATGATGCGAGTCTCTCCCCTGAAGAGATAAAAAATATCTCTTTACTCATGGATGTCAAACTGACGCTCCGAGTAAGAATTGGCCAAAAAAGGATGCTCTTAAGAGATGTCATTGGCATGGATATTGGCTCTATTGTGGAGCTCGACCAGCTTGCCAACGAACCCCTTGATATTTTAGTGGATAATAAAAAAATTGCTGAGGGAGAGGTGGTCATTGTAGATGGGAACTTTGGTATTCAAATCACATCTATTGGCACCAAAAAAGAGAGACTCCAACAACTCAAGGGCTAGTAAAGATACTCTTTACTAAGCTCACTTATTTTTTCATAGATCTTTTGAAAATCTGTAGAATAGACTCTAGATGCTCCAACGGCTGTTATAAAGTTGGTATCTCTAGGAAACCTTGGCACTAAGTGCATATGCACATGCTCTGCAATCCCAGCGCCACCACACTCACCTAAATTCATTCCCAAGTTCACTCCTCCAGATCCAAACCCCTCTTTTAACATTTTCACTCCCCTTTGTGCTAGATCTGCCACTCTTAGCCACTTCTCTTTGGAGAGTGTTTCGATGGCGTTAGTGTGCTGGTGAGGAATAAACATAATATGCCCTGGCGTATAGGGATAGCGGTTCATCACTCCAAAGCAGAACTCATCCCTGTAAAACACATGGTTTTCTTTGTCATTGAAACTATTTTTTGCAATGTGACAAAAGACACATCCTGCAACCTTTTTCCCTGCTACATACTCACTTCTCCACGGCGCATATAAATGATCCAAATTTCCCACCTT
>JAABTA010000084.1 GCA_011390075.1 Helicobacteraceae bacterium
TAGCGATTGGATTGGCAATACCTTGATTAGCAATATCAGGGGCACTGCCATGAATTGGCTCAAACATGCCAACTTTGCCACCCATTGAAGCACTAGGGAGCATACCAATAGAGCCACTGACCTGGCTCGCTTCATCACTTAAGATATCACCAAAAATATTGCCAGTTAAAATGACATCAAACTGCTTAGGATCTCGTACAAGTTGCATAGCGGCATTGTCCACATACATGTGGGAAAGCTCAATCTCAGGGTACTCTTTTGCTACCTCTTCCACCGTATCTCGCCATAGCTGACTCACATCTAATACATTGGCTTTATCCACAGAGCAGACTCTTTTGCCTCGTTTCATAGCCGCATCAAAGCCAACTTTTGCAATGCGCACAATCTCCTCTTTTGTATAGACCATTGTATTATAGGCTCGCTCTTCATCTCTGCCTCTTGGCTCGCCAAAGTAGAGCCCTCCTGTAAGCTCTCTTACCACCAAGAGATCTACACCTTTTACGACACTCTCCTTAAGAGTGCTTGCCTCCACAAGCTCGTCATATACCTTTACAGGTCTAAGATTTGCAAAAGCGTTGAGCTCTTTTCTAATCGTAAGCAGTCCTGTTTCTGGTCTTTTGTCCCTAGGTAGTTTGTCCCACTTCTCTCCGCCAATAGCGCCAAAAAGCATCGCATCACTGGCTAAAACACCTTTAACTGTCTCATCTGGAAGTGGCTCCCCAGTGACATCAATGGCAGCGCCACCCATGAGATAGTCTTTGTAATCTAGATCGAACCCAGCTTTAAAAGATGCTGCATCTAAAACTTTGAGTGCCTCATCTATAATTTCTGGACCAATTCCATCGCCTCTTACTACTGCTATTTTGTATTTACTCATAGATTAAACTCTTTTTTTGCATACGGAATAAGCCCGCCAGCGTCAATTAGGTCTTGCATGAAGGCTGGGATAGGCTTAAACTCATAAGATTGATTTTTTGTGTGGTTAATAATTTTTCCCTCTTGGACTAAGATCTCTAGAGTGTCTCTCTCATCTATCTTGTCAACTTCTGCCACTTCATAGATTGGAAGACCAATATTAAAACTATTTCTATAAAAAATTCTAGCAAAATTCTTTGCTAAAATTGCACTAATTCCTGCAGCTTTAAGAGCAATAGGGGCGTGTTCTCTGCTACTTCCACAGCCAAAATTTTCTCCTGCAACAATAATGTCATCTTTCTCTATTTTGTTAGAAAACTCACTATCAGCATCTTCCATGATATGTTTTGCTAGTTCTTTCTCATCTGAAGTATTAAGATATCTAGCAGCAATAATAACATCTGTGTCAATATCATCGCCAAATTTCCAAGCTTTAGGCATATACACCCTTTAAAAGATTTTCGCCTATTTTACCATAATAAGCTTTTCTCTTAGAAAAGAAAATCCTTAGTGGACTCTCCCAAAGACACCTATGGCTTTTCCTACAATAGTCATCTCCTCAGGGGACATCGTTTGGGTTGAGTAGTCCAGATTGTCAGAAATAATATCAATATTGCCATCGACTCTTTTTAAGATTCTCTTAACAAAAACCCCATGATTACTCCCAACAACAAAGACGCCATCTTTATCGATATCTTTATTAGTCACATCAATAAACAGCACATCTCCCTCGCTCAGTGTTGGCTCCATAGAATCTCCAACAACATTAATGGCTTCTAGATCTTTAGGGCTTACAAACATACCAAGCTTATCAAGTAGCGACTCATCAATCATCAATGAATCCCCTAGCTCGTCTTCATTAGGAGCCCCACCCCCTGCAGAGGCGTTCACATTAGAAAAGTATCTCACATAGGCGAATCTATTGGTGCTTTCAATCACCGTAGAGGGATCTTGTCCATACAAAAGCCAATTGACTGAGATCTTGTGTTTGACACAAAATTCTATTACCTCCTCATAAGGGATCTTACCTCTGTTTTTCATTGTGGCGAAAGCAGCAGGGGAAAGCTTGAGCGCTTTGGCTACATCTTTATCAAACACCTTTTTATCCCCAATTTCTTTCGCCAAAATATCTTTAATTTTTTCTATGATCTCTAGCAGTCTATCCATCACCCTTTCCTTATTAATCTAATTTTGCCCTCTCGCACTAACTTTGCTCTCCAAATTTGCAGGAGCGTATTGCATTGAATAGATGACATATTGAATCCTTAGTCGTCAATTTTATATGTCAAATTTTAATTTTTTATTTCGTAAGTGTATAAAAACATTGCAAAATGTAAGGTTATTAGATAAGAACCGCAGTGGCAAGGCCCAAAAAGGTAAAAAATCCTACAACATCCGTTATAGTAGTAAGAAGCACACCGCTAGCAATAGCTGGATCTATACCAAATTTTTTTAGGGTCAGTGGGATTGTAACTCCTGAAAGCGCCGCTAAAGAGAGATTGACGAACATGGCAATAGCCATAATGCCCCCTAAGATCGCCTGTCCAAACCATGCCCATGCCAAAAGAGTAGCAAGCAAAGAGAAGATAGCGCCATTAATAAGACCAATTTGAAGCTCTTTTTTGATTGTGTGTTTTGCATTCTCTTTATCAATCTCCCCTAGTGCCATCTGTCTTACAACAACTGTCAAAGTCTGGGTTCCTGCAATGCCTCCCATAGAGGCTACAATAGGCATGAGCACTGCTAGTGCCACAATACTATCAATCGTATTGGCAAAAAGGCCAATCACAACAGAGGCGACAATAGCTGTCATCATATTAATAAAGAGCCACTGCACTCTTCTTTTTCCTGTCTCCGCAACAGAGTCTTCTAGCTCCTCCTCACCATCAACATTTGCCAAAGAGTAAATCTGTTCTGTTGCACTATCTTCAATAAGGTCATAGATATCATCTGAGGTAATACGACCAAGAATTTGCTTTTTTTCATTGACAACAGGCAAAACTGAGAGGTTATATTTTTCAACAATATAGGCAACCTCATCAGTACTCTCATTGGAATAAACAAAGATTGGCTCATCAAGTCTCTCTCTAAGATCTTCAAAGGTTTTATCAAAATCTAAGAGGATAAGATCTTCTAGTGATATAAGACTTAACAATCTTTCGCTTCTATCTGTAATAAAAACATAGTGGATATTTTCTACACTATCTTGTGCTTTTAGCTCTCTCAGTCTTGAGATTGCATCTATGATTTTTTCATCGATAAAGGCATAAAAAAGCTCCACTTGCATAATAGAACCAGCGGTGTCCTCTTCAAACCTTTTAAGAACCTCAATATCCTCTTTGTGCTCCTCATTTAAGCCCTTAAGAACCTCATAAGCTTTTTGCTCGTCTTGTTCCTCAATAATCTGGATAAAGTCTGTAGCGTCATCTGTATCAAGCTCGTTGACAATAGAGGAGAGATCTTTAGAGGAGATCTTGTGCGCCAACTCCTCTTGATAGGCTTCTGGAAGTTCTAAAATAGCCTCTGCAACAACAGATTTTGGAATTTTATCTATATAAAAATGAAACTTCGCTTCATCATCTTTTTTAAGGCTCTCTAACGCCTCGGCGATATCTGATTCGTGAATATCCCACAGATGGTGTGTCTCTCCTCGGCTTTTTTCCTGTTCAATTATATTTTCATCAATTTTTTCAATAATGTCTTGAATTTTGATGTCATTTATCATTAGTACAGTCCTATAAGTGCCAGTAGTTTTAAGATTATTAACGAAGCTATACCACCAAAAATGCCAGCTAACACATCATCAAGCATGACCCCTAAGCCACTTTTCATCTTCTCATCAATCCGCCCAATCACAGAGGGTTTTGTAATATCAAAAACACGAAACATTGCAAATGCTAAAAGTGCCTCAAAAATTCCAAAAGGAACCATTGAAAGGGCAATCCACATACCAACAAGTTCGTCAATAACAACCTCTTTAGGGTCATGTGTGTCCGTTCTTTTTTGATATTTATTAATCTCAAATATTCCAATAATCCCAATAGTTAAGGTAGCAGAGACTAGCGTCTCCAAAGGAAAATAGAACAAAATTGCGTAGCCCAACACTAAAGCAACAAAACTTCCTACAGTCCCAGGGGCTTTTTTTGCCAGTCCTGAATAAAAAAGAGTAACAAATAGTTTGTTGTAGTTCATGTAAGAGAGCTTGTTTGATAGAGTCGCATCAAGGCATTATACATATCTTTTTGGTTATGTTCCTCAATCACGCCCGTGTTTGGAACAAGATCATAAAATAGTTTAGACAAATTTTTAAACCTTTTTGGAAACTTATAGTCAAGGATCATTGCTGAAACTTCTGTTCGCATTAATACAGCTGGTGGAATGATACCCACATTAAGTAACTCCAACATAGCATCGGAGTGATAGGAGATATGGTGGTGGTGACCATGGGGGCAAGTGTTGACACTGACAAGGGTTTTGCACAAATCGCAATAGACCATCTCACTGACAGTTTCCACATCAATTCCCTCAATATTAAACTGATCAAAAAGTGTGCTTGCTTTCTCATCTTCATAATAGAGCCCCAATCCTGCGTGGTTTTGCCCCACAACAAATTTTGTGCATCCATAATTTTTTACAACCAAAGTATTTAAGATAAGCTCACTAATTCCTGAAAAGATGTAGGTATTTTCCAAAGGCACCACAATCACTTTATGACTTGTGAGAAAATTTTTAACAAAATAGTCCACACTCTTTTTACGAATAGAGTAATCAAGCACATCATCTTCCATATAGGGTTTGCTTAAAAAAAGAATTAAAATATCGCTTTTATCCAAAAGCTGTCTAATAACCCTCTCATGGGCTCTATGAAAAGGTCTGGCTGCCAAAACAATGCCAGAGATATTTTCTGCTTTATCTCTATTGATGGCTTCTCGCACCTCGGTAACGCTTTTTTCCACCTCGGCAAAAGTAATCTCATACGCTCCGCACACAGCTAACTTTCCAAGTCTTTTGAGCGTTCCTGCTACACCTGGATGGGACACATCGGTTGTGCCATAGATTCTCTCAACTCTTCTTTGAGGATCAATCTCATACACCTCATCAACAGTAATAGTACCCACTCGTTTGCCTTCGCTAATAAGCTCTAAGATCTCACCTTTGTTGACACTTTCGAGCACTTCTTGGTTTTTTTTGCCACTTGGCGCTAGGATAAAAGAGAATGGAAAAGGGA
>JAABTA010000085.1 GCA_011390075.1 Helicobacteraceae bacterium
GTGGATGGACTAGCTCTCTCTTTTGGAGTTGGGGGGGCTCAAGGCGTTATCAATACACCCACTGTCTACAACGCCACTTTTAACATTGCACAATTTTGGGATGGCAGAGCAAAAGATCTCAAAGCACAAGCCATTGGTCCTATTCACAATCCAATAGAGATGAACACAAGCTTGGAGGAGGTAGCAAAAAAATTAGCCAAAGATAAAACTTTAGTGCAAGCCTTTAATAGAGCATATCAAGATGGTATTACACAAGAGAATATTATTGATGCTATTGTAGAGTTTGAAAAAGCACTGATTACCCCAGGCTCTCGTTTTGATAAATTTTTGCAAGGAGACTCCAAAGCGCTTTCAAAAAGTGAGCTTGACGGGTACAAACTTTTTAAAAGCCATGGGTGCATCTCATGTCACAATGGGGTTAATATTGGTGGCAACCTCTATCAAAAATTTGGTATTGTCAAAGAGTATCGAGATGGTGATAATCATCAAGGAAGATTTAATGTGACTCAAGATGAAGAGGACAGACGCTTTTTTAAAGTCCCCTCCTTGCGAAATATCAGCCAAACCGCTCCTTATCTTCATAGCGGAAGAGTAGATGAGCTTAAAAAAGCTATTGAGATAATGGGGCTCTATCAGTTAGGCAAGAGGCTCTCAGAGGACGAGATAGATAAAATTCATAGCTTCTTGCTGACTCTTGATGGAGAGCTGCCAGCAATTGTAAAGGGCGATCGTGAATAAGCAGAAAAAGACCATTATCTTCTTTGTACTCTTTATGATGGTGCTGCTTTTTTTAGGAGTTTTTATAAATCAGGTCAAAAACCAAGTGCTTGCCAATCTATCTTTTCAAAACTCCATTACAAAAACAAGACTTCTAGATACAGAACTGACAAGCTACTTTTCAAAAATCTACAACTTTTACAACTACGATCTTATAAACAGATCTCAAAAGGAGTTTGCACAGCACCTCCAGAGCATTCAAAAGCATCTGGCTTCTGAGATCTTACTCAATAAAAATGAGATTTTTGCTTCTCTTGAAATTATTGAGGATAAATTTCAAGAAAAAAAGCGATACCTTGATAAGTTTAAAGCCTACAACGCTATCTTAAATAACTCCTACAGGTACCTCTCTGTACTCCACGAAGCGATCTTGCAACGCGGTGAGAGCACAAGAGTTCAAGATAGAGTTTTGCTCGCAAAAACCTTTACAAAAATCATGGAACTTAACTTGCAAAAGAAAAGCAAAGAGGAGCTTTTTAAAGCTATTCATCAGTTAGAAAAAGTCCACTCACAAGATCCAACCTATAAAGAACTTATAGAAGATTTTTTAACCCACGCACACATTGTAATGAGCTACGATGAAAAGCTTAAAGAGATAAAACTAGGAGTGGAAGGCTTGCAGATGGATCAAGCCCTCAAAAAGTTTGCCCAACTTACAGATAGCTACTTTCGTATCATTATAAATATAGCCACAGCCATTACAATATTTATGATCTCTTTAGTGATCATCTTCTCCTTTTTAATTTGGAAATTCTACACAAAACAGATTAATGATAAAAAAGACTTGCGAAGGTTCAAAAGAAGTGTCGAAGAGAGCGACAATATTGTCATTATCACAGATCTCAACAATAAAGTTACTTATGTCAACGACACCTTTGAGAAGATCACAGGCTACACAAAACAAGAGATCTTAGGACACGATCCAAAGATTATGAGCTCTGGTTTACACACAAAAGAGTTCTATACAGAGCTTAAAAGCTCACTCAATAGAGGGAAAAAGTGGTCGGGAGAGTTTATTAACAAAAAGAAAGATGGCACCCTCTTTTATGAAAAAACAACCATCACGCCAATTCTCGATGACAACGGCGAAGCTGATAGTTTTATTGCCATCAAGCTTGATGTTACCAAAGATAAAGAGTACCAAAAAAGAATCGAGGAAAAAAACAGAGAGATCACTGATAGATACTACACAGACTCCTTAACAAATATTCAAAACACCAATCGACTGCTAGAAGACTTAGAGGAAAATAATATTGGGCTTCTTCTTTTAGTCAATATTGACAACTTTAATGAATTGCGGTTTTTCTATGGCATAGAGGCATCAGAAGATCTCTTGATACAAACAGGAGAGCTTCTACGGAGTATTACCCATACAATTGAGGGAAGCTCCCTTTACAAACTTGATAAAGATGAATACTGCATCTGGAGTGAGAATTTAGGGCTCTTAACAGATATTGAGTCTTTACTAGAAGAGATACACGAAAAGATAGTGAAGCACCCCTTCTATATTAATTCTCAAGAGATCTTTATCACAGCAACTTTGGGAGTGAGCTACTACTACTTTACAGAACAGACCAATGTAAACGACTTAATCATCCATGGGGATCTCGCCCATAGATACGCTAAACAGCATAAACTTCCTTACGCTGTATTTAAGCCAGAAGATAATATGGAAGGATTTTATAGAGAAAACATCATCTGGACACAAAAAACAACCGAAGCTCTCAAAGAGGGGAGAGTCACAACCTTTTTCCAACCCATTGTGGACAAAGAGGAAAAGATTATTGCCTATGAAACCCTCGTGCGAATAATTGATAATGACGGCTCTATTATCTCCCCATTTAAGTTTTTAGACATCGCCAAAAAGTCCAACCAGTACACAAAAATTACAAAAGTGGTCATTGAGAAAGCCTTTGAAACTTTTAAAGAGAGCAAGTATCGTTTCTCCGTAAATATCGATTTTGAAGATATCAACTCCAAAGAGGTGCGAGAACTCCTCCGTTCCAAACTCTCACAGTGTAAAAAACCTCATAACTTTACAGCAGAGATCTTAGAATCTGATAGCATTAGCAACTATGAAAAAGTAGAAGAGTTTATTAAAGAGCTCAAATCTTTTGGTTGCAAAGTAGCCATTGATGATTTTGGAAGTGGCTACTCAAATTTTGAAAGAGTGGCAAAACTAGATGTGGATTACATCAAGATTGATGGTTCCATTATCAAAAATATCCATAGTAATGAGAGCATGCGAAAAATTGCTGAGTCTATTGTACACTTTGCCAAAAATATTGATAAAGAGGTCATTGGAGAGTTTGTAAGCTCACAAGAGGTATTTAATGCCTCCAAAGCCCTTGACATTGACTATTTTCAAGGGTATTATTTTAGTGAACCAAAAGAGAGGATATGAAATTAACCCATTTAGATGAAAACAATAATCCTAACATGGTAGATGTTGGTGACAAACAAGAGACCACAAGAGTAGCTGTTGCTAAAGGTGAGATCTTTATGTCACCTGGTGCCTTTAGGGCTATTGTAGAAAACAAAGTAAAAAAAGGTCCTGTCATA
Organism: Helicobacteraceae bacterium; assembly: GCA_011390075.1. Classification (GTDB taxonomy): domain Bacteria; phylum Campylobacterota; class Campylobacteria; order Campylobacterales; family SZUA-545; genus JAABTA01. Next base: position 3,340 of record JAABTA010000085.1, read on the forward strand.
CAAACAGCTGTTATTGCAGCCATAACGGGTAGTAAACAAACAAGTAGTCTTATCCCTATGTGCCATCCATTGAATCTAGAAAATGTAAGATGTGATATTATAGAGATAGATAACGGTTTTGAACTGACTGTGACTGCTAAAATTAGCGGTAAAACAGGTGTAGAGATGGAAGCTTTAACAGGAGTTTCTGTTGGGCTACTCACAATATACGATATGGCAAAGGCTATTGATAAATCTATGGTTATGAGTCATATTAGACTTATAAGTAAAAGTGGAGGAAAGAGTGGAGAGTACACAAGATGATTAAAGTTTATAAAAGACCCCTTAACAAAGAGGAGATTGAGAGAGAGTGGTTTGCAACATTAACAGAGAACCGTAACGGTGCTTTCGTGAGTTTTACAGGCATTATCAAAGAGGAACACAAAATTGAAGGTCTGAGCTTTGATATTCATGAACCAATGCTCAAAAAGTGGTTTAATGTGTGGGATTCTTATACAAAAGATAATAACTCCAAGCTTTTTATGGCACACTCTAAAGGGGATGTTATGCTAGGAGAGATCTCATTTATGTGCGCTGTGGCTAGCCCTAAAAGAAGATTTGCTTTAGAGACTATGGATACTTTAGTAGAGGACTTTAAAGCTAATGCTCCTATCTGGAAATATGATCTCAAAAATGGTGAACGCGCTTTTGCTTTAGCAAGAAGTCACAAGATAGATGGTAGCGGGCTCTTGGCTTGAAGCAGATTGCTGTCGCCTTTACAGGAGTTTCAGGCAGTGGTAAAACCACTTTAATTGAAAAGATCTCTACAAGACTTTCCAGTAACTACCGCGTTGTTGTTGTAAAACACGACCCAAAAGAGAAAGCCCAATTTGACACTCCTGGAAAAGATAGTGATAGATTTTTTAAAAGTGGCGCCGATACAATGGTTGTCTCTCCCAAAAGAACAACTCTATTGAAGCACACAACCTCTAATCTAGAGGGCATACAACAGCTAGCAGGAGCGTATGACTATCTTTTTATAGAAGGTCTCAAAACATTTCCTTTAAAAAGAGTTGGGGTTTTTAGACAAGAGGTGCAAGAGAGCTATTTTGATTGTATAGACTTGATTGCTTCCAAAGATGTAGATCCATCTTTGCTTCCCAAAGGTCTACAAACAGTAGATCTAGACGATATTGATACAATTATAGAATGGATAGATAAACATGGTACAAGTTGAATTTTTAGGTCCAATTGGACTCAAACCAATCGAAGCAGATGTTGCAAATCTTAAGGAGCTATCGCAGTTACTTAAGAAGAAAAAAGAGGTGAAAGCGTGGTTAGAAAACTGTGCTGTGGCTGTCAATGATGAAATTACAAAAGATATCGAAAAAGAGCTCAAATCTGGAGATAAAGTAACTCTCTTACCTCCTGTGTGTGGTGGATAATTACAAAGAGTATCTCAGCGCGAATGCCAGACCTATCTGGTTCTCTTTGATGTCCTCTGTGCCATAACTCGCTGAGATCTCTTGATAGAATTTAGATTTAAAGAAAAATTCACTAGCGAAAATGTAGTCTTTGCTAGTGGAGTTAATAACTCCCAAAGATGAGCCTAAATAGATACTATCTGGCATTTCAAACCCAAAATCCACATAGGAGACTCCACCTGAGAACTTCATATTTGGAATCATGTAGTTTCCTAAAAGAGTAAATCCTTGCCTCTTTAGATGCATCCCATAAGAAAGCTCATACTCCAACTCATCCTTGAGTACTATCATCCCAGCCTCTATAAAG
>JAABTA010000086.1 GCA_011390075.1 Helicobacteraceae bacterium
CAGTGGTATTCTTATCCAATATCATCATTTATAGCTTTATTATTACAAAAATTTTAATGTTAGAGGTCTCTACCTATTTTTTTAATAATGACAATTTTGCTTACCTCTATAATATAAGCATGTTTCTTATAGTGGGATGGGTAGTCTTTGTTCTGAAGTTTCGAGTAGATAAGATAAGATAATTTTAAGTTAATAATAAATAAAATTGCTAGGAAACTTTAACTAAAGTGATCTATGTATCTAATGAGCTATGAGGGTATATGGGTCACATTTTTTAAAAAAAATTATAAATATTAGAATTTATATTGTTAATTTTAAGTAAAAAAGTGTATGATCGATTTACTGTTAATAACCTGTACAGTCAAGGGAAAAATTTTGGTTTTTCCCTTGTTTTTTCTCTTTGGTTTAAACCACTTTTAATAAAAGCTTCACTATAATCACGCGCCGTAAAAATTCACAGGTGTCAATTCTTGTTAGGGTTGTTAAGATTTTAACTAACGGACACCGAGGCTAAACCCAAACTTAATTCAAGGAGAAACGCATGGTTACAATGAAAGACCTGCTAGAGTGTGGTGTCCATTTTGGTCACCAAACAAGAAGATGGAATCCAAAGATGAAAAAGTATATCTTTGGTGTGAGAAAGAATATCTATATAGTAGATTTGCAAAAGACTTTGAGATATTTTAGATACACATATAATGTGGTAAGAGACGCAGCTGCAGAGGGAAAAACAGTGCTTTTTGTTGGCACAAAAAAGCAAGCAAGCAATGTTATTTCAGAGCAAGCTAAAAGATGTGGTATGCCGTATGTTGCCAACAGATGGCTTGGTGGTATGCTTACAAATCACAAAACAATTAAACAATCAATTAAAAAGCTAGAGGCTATTGAAGAGTTAGAAGAGAGTGGAAAAATTGATCTTCTTACTAAAAAAGAGGCTTTAATGCTTAAAAGAGAAAAAGAGAAACTCGATAGATATATCGGTGGTATCAGAAATGTGAACAAAACTCCAGATATGGTTTTTATTCTTGATGCTGTGAAAGAGAAAATTGCTGTGCAAGAAGCCAATAGATTAGGTATTCCTGTAATTGCTCCACTTGATACAAACTGTGATCCAGATGTTGTTGACTATCCAATTCCTGGAAATGATGATGCAATTAGAGCGATTCAGCTTTTTATTACAGAGATGGCAAATGCAATTATCGAAGGTAAAGAGATAGCTGCTCAAGATGCTGCAACAGAAGAACAAGCACAAGCAGAAGAGAGCGAAGAGCAAAAAGAGGAAGAGGCGCAAGAGAGCGTTGAGGCAAAAGAAGAAGTTGCAAAAGAAGAAGTAAAAGAGGAGGCGTAAATATGGCTGTATCACCTGCAATGATTAAAGAGTTAAGAGAATCTACTAATGCTGGGTTGATGGACTGTAAAAAGGCATTGACTGAGTCCGATGGAGATATGCAAGCGGCTGTTGATTGGCTGAGAAAAAAAGGCCTGAGTAAAGCGGCAAAAGTTGCTGGAAAAATTGCTGCTGAGGGACTTATTTCTATGAAAGCAACCAATGGAAAAGCAGTTATTGTTGAGGTCAACTCTGAGACAGATTTTGTTGCTAAAAATGAGAACTTTGTTCAATTTGTCAATGATATGACAGATGCGATTTACGAGAGTGATAAAACAGATGTTGAAGCGCTTAAGTCCCATGACTTTAATGGAAAAACTTTTGATGATATCATAGGAGAAGCCACAGCAAAAGTTGGTGAAAAAATTGATGTAAGAAGATTTGAAATATTTGATGGATGTATCCATGGATATGTGCACGCCAATGGAAGAATTGGCGCTGTTGTCAGTGTTGAAACAGATGTGTGCGAAGAGATCGCAGAGACTGTTAAAGATATTGCCATGCATGCAACGGCTATGAATCCTCAATATTTAAATGAGAGCGAAATTCCTGCTGAAGTATTGGCAAAAGAGGAAGAGGTGGCAAAAGAGCAACTCAAAAAAGAGGGCAAACCAGAGAAGATTTGGGACAAAATTATCCCAGGTAAGCTTAAAAGATTTGCTAAAGACAACTGTTTAGTTGATCAGACTTTTGTAAAAGATGATAAAAAAAGTGTAGCTGAGGCGCTTGCTGATGCTGCAAAAGCAGTAGGTGGCACGGCAAAGATTACTGGCTTTATGCGATATGAAGTGGGTGAAGGTATGGAGAAAAAAGAGGAGAACTTCGCTGATGAGGTTGCTGCCCAGATGGGTAAGAAGTAATTTTGGGAATACTCCTTGCTTTGATTAGTCGATAATCATTCAAGGAGTTTCCATGGTATTAATGGACAAGCTTCAAATGATGGTAAAGCTCAAAGAGAAAATTTACAGTTTAAAAAAAGAAAAAGCAAATGCCGATGAGCTAAAAAAACTGGAAAAACTTCTCGATAAGCTCCAAACATCGCCTAACGCGAAATTCATTTGATGCAGCTAAGAGGCCTACTTTAATGGAACACAACAGTTTAATAGAAGCAATTAAAGTAGGTCACAAGTTTGACTACTCCCTTTTTGACGATCTCTCTCTTTCTTTAAACAGGCAAGAGACAATTGCTATCCTTGGTGTAAGTGGTAGCGGTAAATCAACACTGCTACACATTCTTGCATCATTCATCAAACCAAACAGTGGAAAAATACTCTTTGAAAACCAAGATATCTACGCCCTGAGCCCAAAAGATCTTGAGGACTTTAGAAGAGAAAAATTAGGTATCATTTTTCAGCATCACTATCTTTTTCGTGGGTTTAGTGCCAAAGAAAATCTTATCATCTCATCGTATCTTTCAGAAAATGAGATTGATACTTCACTTTTGGCTAGTTTAGGTATTGATACTCTTTTGGAAAAAAATGTTTCAGATTTGAGTGGTGGGCAACAACAAAGAGTTTCTGTTGCAAGGGTGCTTACCAAAAAACCGCGAGTTATTTTTGCCGACGAGCCAACAGGTAATCTTGATAAAGCTACTGCTAGTGATGTGATGCAGGCTATTTTTAGCTATATTCAAGAAAATAGAGCGGGAATGTTTTTGGTTACTCACGATGAGCAGTTAGCAAGAGAGTGTGATAGAGTCTATCTCCTAGAAGATAGACTCTTAAAAGAGCTATAAGCCCTACAAGCTCTCTAGTGTTTCAAAAAGATGCTTGGCTAGTTTTTTGTAATTTCTCACATCTAAAAGTTTATGCTGCCCTTTGACACCCATCTCCTCTATCTTCTCTTTGGATGTAGAGATAATATCCTCTAACTTCTCAGCTATTTGGCTTTCGTCAAATTGGCTAAACCACGCATTTTCATTGTCTGAAAAAATAGAGCTATTTTTACTATTGTTTGTCATCACAACAGGCACGCCACAGGTGTAGTAGTCCATAATCTTTGCAGGTGTGGCTGTATTGTACAGATTGTTGCTAGGAAGCAAAGAGACACCTATATCACACTGTGAGATCTGTCTATAGAGATCTTTTTTATTTTTTGCTTTGTCTATCTCTATATTCTCTTTGATATCTGGGTATTTATCAACCAGTTTTTCTGCAGTTGCTGGATTAAAAGTGGAAATAAGCAGTTTCCAATTTTTACTGCTGACCATGCTAAACGCTTTGAGCATAACCTCAAATTTTCTGAGCTCATCAACTGTGCCAGCATAGATAAAACGCACTTCATCATCCTCTCTAGACTCTTTTCTCCGTATCTCTTCTGGGTCTATTCCTGGAGGAATAGGGAAGGACTTTATTGTTACATTGTCATAAAACTCGTCTTGCATCTCTTTGGTTGTAGGCAAGAAAAGATCACACTTATTAATAATTCTTTTTTTGTTGTACTGCTTGATTTTGAGATCTATTGAGTCTAGAATTGAGCTTTTTTGCTCAGCCTTAAGGTGTTCGTAGTGTTCTAGTCGTTTTGGAAAAGAGATTCTATAGCCAACTTTATAGTTGTATGATGGTTTTTCCAATAAAATATCTTTAAGTACATACTCCATATTTCTCACAAAAATATACTCAAAAGAGGCAATATTCACCCCATTTTTTTCTAGATAGCCTAAAATATCTCTTTTTTCAAACTCTGGAATGATATAGGTTGAACCATTTTTTTGAAAATCACTTTTGTATTTTGTAAAAAAAACAATCTCAATATCTAGATATTCGCTTAAGTATTTGTTAAAAATTGGTCCTATGGAACCGTGTTCTGAATACTCGTTTTGATCTGTGATATAAAGTAACTTTTTCATATCAACTCTCCTTAATTTCTCTATTTGTCCAAATATTATCAAAATAGGAGCTGTATAATTGTTTTTTTGAGTAATAAGTGTGTATATTTGAAACTTATTTGTATAAAATGAGTAGAATAGTAACATTTAAAAATTTATGCCAATGAGGATAAAATAGCGCCTAATAAGGAAAAGAGAGTCATGACAGATTTTACAGCTTTTTTAACAGATGGAAGTGTTGCAAACTTTATTCTGCTACTTGTAAGACTTGGTTCAATGTTTGTATTTGTGCCATTTTTTAACTCTCCTACCTTTTTGTCAACTGTAAAGTCTGCATTGGCGTTTTATATGGCTATTATCTTTTATCCTCTTGTGCCACCTCTTACTTTTGATGTTACCTTGGGAAATTTGATTCCTGCACTTATTACAGAAGTCTTTTTTGGAATGGCCGTTGGGCTTATTTTACAAATTATCTTTGCAATGATGCAATACGCTGGCGAGCTTGTCTCTTTTGTGATGGGCTTTTCCATGGCAACAACCATGGATCCACAAGCGGGAGTCTCTTCGCCAATTTTGAGTCAATTTCTTAATATGTTTGCTATTATGCTTTTTATTATCCTAGATGGGCACCACATGGTGATTAGCTTTTTTTATAGCTCTATATCCAATATTCCTTTAGGGGGATTCCTCTTTACGGAAAACTATATTGGCTACATGGTTGATTCGATGAAAAATCTCTTTATTATTGGTTTTTCTATCGCTTTTCCTATTATAGCCCT
>JAABTA010000087.1 GCA_011390075.1 Helicobacteraceae bacterium
CCTTTATACTTATTCAGCTATGTTTAATGGCTGGTACCATTGGCTATATATACCTTGAAGACTACTCACTTATAGACGCAATCTTTCAAACAGGTTATACTTTTACAACCGTTGGTTTTGGATCTCTTAATGAAGGAGATTTCTCTCCTGCTGGCAAGATCTTTACAATCATGCTTATTCTTGTTGGCTTTACCCTCCTTACATTCTCTATTGGGGTTTTAATCGAGGTTGTCAATAAGGGTGACTTAATAAAAATTCTCAAGGAACGCTCCATGCTTTATAAGATCGCTAGGCTTAAAAACCATTTTGTTATCTGTTATCACAATGAGTACACTATAGAGTTGGCACGGCAATTTAGGCAAGCCCATGTCCCTTTTGTTGTGATAGACCCAGGCGAGAATCTCTCAGAAGAGGCAAAGAAATACAAATATCCCTTCTATATTCAAGATGAGCCTCATAAGGATATAGCCATAAGAAAAGCCTACACTTCCAGCGCTAAAGGAGTGATATTGCTTTCTAAAAATATGGCAGATAATATTGCCCAGATCTCTACTATTCGACTGTTTGAAAAAGAGATAGAAAGACCACCCTTTTACATCATCTCCAATTGCGAAAAAGAGAGCGACGCTGAGAAACTCAAAAAACTAGGAGCAGATTCGGTTGTGAGTCCAACCAAATTATTAGGACAAAGAATTAGCTCTATGGCCGTACGCCCCGATATGGAAAATATGCTTGAGACTTTTCTTTATCAAAAAGATCACTCTTTGGATATGGAACAGATCGTTGTACCTAAGACTAGCTGGATTATCTTTAAGCGCCTTAAAGAGACACACCTGCGGGAGATTACAGGAACTAGCGTTATAGGTATATATGAAAAAGATACATTTATCCCTATGCCAAAAGGGGATAAACAGATTATGCTTCACTCCAAGCTTCTTGTTATTGGCACTAGCAAAACCATTAAGGAAGCCAAAAGAATTATTAGAAAAACAGTCAAACCAGAAGAGGTAAAATTTGTTTAGAGTGTGCTGTTGGTAAATATCTCTTCTGCAACAAAGCTTACTCTTTTACTGCTCTCTATTACTACTATGATGTCTAATGTGGCAATAGTGACAACTTTGCCCCACTTAAAAGATCACTTCACAACAGTAGAGAACATTGAGTTCCTCTCTAGGCTTATGCTCACCCTCCCCTCGCTCTCCATTGCCCTTCTAGCCCCTTTTTTAGGGCATATAGTCTATAGGGTTGGAAGACGAAGTTCAGCCCTAGCAGCCCTCTCTCTTTTTGCCGTAGCTGGAAGTGCTGGGCTCTATCTGGATTCTATGGAAGAGCTATTAGCTTCAAGGTCTCTATTAGGAGTGGCAATCGCAACTTTAATGATTACTGCCACCTCTTTAGTAGGTGATTACTTTCAAGGAGAGAAGCGCCACAAATTTATGGGGCTTCAGAGTGCTTTTATTGCTGTTGGAGGGATCTTTTTTGTGGTAGGAGGTGGGTTTCTTTCTGATTTTCATTGGAGAAGTCCTTTTGCCATCTATCTTGTTGGATTGCTTTTGCTTCCTTTGGTCTATAAGTTTTTGCTAGAAAAAGAACACACTCAAACAACCAGCGACGAGGGGTTAGACAACTCTCTTTTAGGGATCTATTTTTTAGGCTTTTTACTCATGCTTCTCTTCTTTATTCTCCCAACACAGATTCCATTTTTAATTATCAATCACTTTGGGGCTAGCGGTAGCCTCACAGGAGCTATTATCTCCTCCGCTTTTGTGGCCAACGCTATAGGCGCTCTTAGTTTTTCAAAATTTAAAAGACACTTCTCTTTTGCCAAGCTGTATGTTTTGGGGATGTTTATTATCTCAGTTGGTTTTATTCTTATAGGACTTGTTAGCAATGTCTATCTCTTTTTCCTCACCTCTCCTATTATGGGATTTGGTGGGGGACTTCTCATGACTACAACTTCCGCATGGATGCTTAGTCTCGCCCATCAAAAAAGAAGAGTCAAATCCTCAGGATATCTCACAAGCTCTCTCTTTTTTGGGCAGTTCTTCTCTCCAATTCTTTTCCACCCTTTTGTTTCCTATTTGGGAGTACAAAACTTTTTTATAAGTATAGGATTAGTTATTCTTATTGGTAATATAATAATAATTTCTTATATTAAATTTATTAGAAAAAACTAATATTTAATTTTAATCTAATTTTAATTTACAATATTCTACTCTTTTAAAAAGGAGCTTTTATGACTACTCGAAATATCGATAGAAGACTATTTCTAAAAGGGTCTCTATCCTTGCCAATGCTCGCCTACCTCAATAACCCTCAAGTGGCGCAGGCCTCTAAAACTACAAATGCAAAAATTGTCATTATTGGTGGTGGCGCAGCTGGAATTACAGTGGCAGCAAGGCTAACAAGAGCTTATGATTCATTAGATCTTACCATCATCGAGCCATCAGCCACTCATGTGTATCAAGCAGGGCAAACCCTTGTAGGTGGCGGAATTACCACGATAGAAAAACTCACAAGAGAGGAGAAAGACTACATCCCTAAAGAGACAAGATGGATACAAAAAAAAGCTGTTACTATAGATGCAGATAACAATAGTGTCACCGTAGAAGGCAACCAAAAAATGAGCTATGACTACCTTATTGTTGCTGCTGGTTTGCAGTATGATTATGAAAAAATAGAGGGGCTTAGTCGTTCTGATATAGGAAAAGATGGCATTCACTCTATTTATGACCTACAAGGATCTGCAAAAACATGGGAAGGGATTCAGTCTCTTACCAAACAAGGAGGCAGAGCCATTTTTACCCATCCAGCTACTCCAATTAAATGTGGTGGTGCTCCTAAAAAGATTATGTATTTAGCTGAGGATTATGCAAGAAATAAGGGCAGAAGAGAGGCACTCACTCTTGACCTTATTGACAGTAGTGGCAAACTCTTTGGTGTACCTGAGTTTGAGCAGGCTATCCAAAATGATTTTGAAACAAGGGGCATGAACTACCAACTAAATCATGAGCTTGTCTCAATTGATCAAGCAAAGAAAGAGGCAACTTTTAAAAGCATCAAAGAGGAACAAGGAGAGTGGGACCCTATTCTAGAAGAGCACGAAATTGTAAGAAAAGAGGTGTTTGTCAATGAAAAATATGACTTTATCCACATTCCACCTCCAATGAGCGCTCCAGATGTTGTAAAAAACTCTGCTCTTGCATGGCAAAGTGGCAAACTAGGCGCCTTGGGTTATGTGCAAGTTGACCAACACACTCTGCAACACCCAAAATATACTAATGTTTTCTGCTTAGGAGATGTGGCAGGAACCCCTTTTGGCAAAACAGGAGGCACAGTAAGAAAACAAGCCCCTATTGTTGTTGATAATCTTATGGCCGTTATAGAGGGTAAAGAACCAATAAAGAAGTTTGATGGCTACACAGTATGTCCAATTATTACCAAATATGGCAAGGTTATGCTTGCAGAGTTTGACTATACTGGCAAACCAACACCTATGATTCCGCTTGATCCAACCAAAGAGCGATGGTTATGGTGGGTGCTCAAAGTGTACTTGCTAGAACCAATGTACTACTATGGAATGCTTAGAGGGTTGGCGTAGATCTGTCCAAGATCTAGCCCACTCTTTTTGCCCTGTAATGCGAAAGAATAAGCAATGAAAAAACCACTCTTAAAATTGCTTCAAGTATTTGCTTTTTTATCCACTCTAATCTTCTTTGGGTGTGGTGCAGAGGAAACCGCAAGCAATAACTTAGAGGCTATCAACTACTTAAATGAGATAAGAAAAAATACTGGCATGATTGAATACACCACTAACAACAGCTTAGATCAGAGTGCCTACAATCACAGTAGATACCTAGGCAACAACAACTTAATTACCCATGATGAAATATCTGGCTATAACTATTTTACTGGAACAACCCCATCTGATAGAGCAGTATATGCAGGATATAATAGCAGATCCGTTGGAGAGAATATAGCAACTGCAAGTAGTGAGAAAGAATCAATAGATAATCTTTTCACTGCCATTTACCACCGAATTGGCTTTCTCTCATTTATCTATAATGAAATTGGCTTTGGTCAATATGACAATATCTATACATACAATATGGGAAACAGTGGCTATGCTCATCTTTGTGAAAACAATAATGACACTTCTGGGCAATATTACTACAATATCTGTGCTGACTTACATAAAAAAGTGCCCCGTGATGATTATAATAGTGTCAAAAACAGCATGTATAATTCAAACCCTGATGTGGTGGTATTTCCGTATGACCATGCTACAGATATTCCACCTGTGTTTTATGAGGAGTCGCCAGATCCACTTCCAAACCACTCTATGAGTGGTAACCCTGTCTCAATACACTTGAATCCAAAACTGGGAGATAGTATTACGCTCAACTCATTGACACTAAGAGAATCCTCTACAAACACTCTCATAAGTAATAGTTTTGTGATGAAAAAGGCTAATGACCCAAATGAGAAATTTACTCTTAGAGATTATGCACTTTTTCCCTATGAGAGATTAGATTGGGGCACAACTTATACTGCCAATGCTACTTACACTATTGATGGAAATAGCCATAGCAAGAACTGGAGTTTTACTACAAGAAACTTTTCTGAGCAGATAATTGAGATCGATAAAAGCACTTCGAGCCTAACTGTTGATTCAGGAACTACCTATGTGTACTATATTAAAACCAATAAGAGAGTTAGCTCTACCTCCTACAGCTATGATACAGATGAACCAGAAATATCACGAATTGACACAAATACTTTTTACATAACACTAACTGGCTCATCTGGACAAAAATGTAAGTTTGTTATGGATGATATGGTTTTTGATGTGGTTATCAGTTAAAGATTAGCTCTATGAAGCTACCAAAGAGGCTGGATTCAAGCCTGTAAAGTTATAAGTAAGTAGGCTACTCTCGTAGCCTGCTTACTATTTCCAGTCAATATTTTTACATGTATTTTTGTAGAAAAAC
>JAABTA010000088.1 GCA_011390075.1 Helicobacteraceae bacterium
CATTGGCAATCTACCAGAACAGATTAAACTTGTCTTTAAGCCCCATGGGGATTTTAGAGTGAATGGCTACATTATTCAAAGAAGAACACCAACAAAGCCAGATTGGGAAGAGATTGCCCAAATTGATGGCAGGCTTAATGCAGAGTATATTGATGCCGAACTAGACCACGGGCAGGTGTATGAGTATCGGCTTATTGGAACAACCTATGAGGGGTATAATACCCATCCAAGCAAGAGCGTTAGCGAAAAAACAAAAAAGCTTCCTCCAATCGTTCGAGGGCTGAAAGCCACCACTGCTATGCCTAAAAAGATTAAGTTAGAGTGGAAAAGTGTCTCTGATGATATTAATATTAACTACAATATCTATAGATCTAACTCTTTAGAGGGAAACTATAAGCAGGTAAAAGAGAACTGGAATCAGACATCTATTGTTGATAATGTTGGTGGCGATGGTGTGGTCTATTTCTATAAAGTTACCTCAGTTGATGAGTATGGTTTGGAGTCTTTAATGCAAGAGATTGGAGTCAAGGGGAACTCTTTAGAGAAGCCTTTAGCCCCTGTAATTACCTACTCTGCCATTGAGGATGGAGTTGCGGTGATTAGATGGGAAAAGAGAGATGAGCGCAATGACACTTTTGTTGTGTTGCGTTCCTATAAAACAGGTGTCTTTAAAGGTGGAGAGGATAGAACCCAACCAAAACCCGAACTTGAACACCGAGATAGCGGATTGCAACCTGGAGGGGAGTATACCTATAGTATTATTGCTATTGATGAGTACGGCATAGAGTCAGATCCAAGTGTTGGTGTGACTCTAAAATATCAAAAGGTCACTCAAGAGTAATGCCCCATATTATTATTGAAAAGCTAGAAAAACCGACACTGCCTGCAAGATATAGCGGTTTTGAATTTGAGTTTATCAGTGAGGGAGATAACGGTGTTGTAGGAGTGCAAACAGAGAGTTTTCGCTTTTTGCTGGAGTTTTTTCAGCATAAAAAAGGGGTGCTTGTTAAACCTGATAAAACCACTAGAGTGCCTCATCTTAATGTGAATAAGCTCGCTCTGCAAGCATTGGCAGATTTGACACAATCAAATATAGTGCAATCAAATATAGAGACTCTTAAACAGCAAAGAGAGTACAAAAACCTTGTAAGCCGTGAAGCGTTGAATAAAAAAATTGCAGCTTTAGACTATCAAGAGATCTGGCTTGAGATTGGCTTTGGGAGTGGAAGACACATACTGCATAACTCACACAATAATCCTGAAGTGCTCCATATTGGAATTGAGGTGCATAGACCCTCTACCGAACAGCTCCTCAAACAGTGCGAGATACACAATATTAGCAATATCTTAGTGCTTTTAGATGACGCAAGAGTTATCTTAGAAACCCTGCCTGCAGACGCTCTTTCAAAGATCTTCGTGCACTTTCCTGTGCCGTGGGATGACTCTCCCACCAAAAGAATTTTTAGTAGCAACTTTATTCAAGAGGCCTCTTTTGTTCTCAAACAAAAGGGCACATTAGAGCTAAGAACCGATAGCCCTAACTACTATACATTTGTCCGTAGTCTCTATGATGCTATGAACAAATTTGCCATTACCATACGGAAAAATGGAGATCTGCCTGTTGTGAGTAAATATGAAACAAGATGGCGCAAACAGGAGAAAGATATCTATGATATTATCTATTATAATGATGAAGTGGGGGGGAAAGAGCAGGAGGAATTTGATTTTTCTTTTCCAACTTGCAACGATTTTAGTAAAGCAATAGCCCAATTTACCGATAAAGGATATAGAGATAACCAATTTTTAGTAAAGTTTTTAAAAACATTTCAAATTGCAAAGAATATAAGAGTGCATAAATTGGTGATGGGAAAGCTAGCGTTTCCACAAGCTATCTATATTTTGGAAGATAACGAGCAGATCTCGTACTATCCAAAATTGCCATTTTTTGCAAAAGAGAACTATTTAGCCCATAAAAAGATAGTAGAGTCCTTGCAAAACGGCAAGTAGTCTATCTCTGCTAAGAGACAAGCTTTAGAGCCACAGTGGCTAGCGTAGGAAGTTGAGCTCTGCTCATTTTGCGTCTCTAGGTTCTGTGAGAACTCTAATAAAACAATGGAGAGTTGATGTGATACGAGCACAAGATCTTACTATCGCCTATGACAATGAGACGGTATTAGATAAGGTCTCTTTTCTAATTGAGACTGGAGATCTTGTGTTTATTACAGGAAAAAGCGGCAGTGGTAAATCCTCTTTGCTTCGTGCAATCTTTGGAGAACTCCTAGTTCAAAGTGGGTTGTTAAATGTCAGTGGCGTGGAGATTACCAAAGCCAAAAAGGGCAAAATTAAAAAACTTAGACGCCATATTGGTGTGGTGTTTCAAGACTATCAACTTATCAAAGAGTGGACAATCGAGAAAAATATTGCTATGCCTTTAATGATTGGAAGCTACTCTAAAAAAACGATTGATACGCAAGTCAACTCTTTGCTAAATCACATTAAACTTGCCCACAAAGCCCATAGACTTCCAGAGGAGCTCAGTGGTGGAGAGCAACAAAGAGTAGGTGTTGCCAGAGCTCTCTCTCACAGCCCCAATCTTATTTTGGCCGATGAGCCAACAGGCAACTTGGATGAGTACTCCTCTGAGATGGTGATGAATCTGTTTAAATCTATTAACGAACTTGGTAAGACTGTGGTTATAGTCACCCACAAGATGCCGAGTAATTTAGGGGTGAAATTTCGCCATTTTCATATAGATAGAGGGGGGATTCATGAGATCTATTAGAAATCATATCTCCCTTATTTTTGCCCTTGTTGCAATGCTTTTTTCCTATCAGTTTCTCTCTGGAACAAACCAAGTGATTGATGAGTATGAGGATCGCTTAAATGAGAACTACTCTGTAGTGGCAGTCGCCACAGGGGAGCTCACTTTAAATGCTGTGCGAAAAGCAGCAGTGGGCATTCGATCTGTAGAGGAGATTGATCCCACTTTTTTAATAGACTCTTTAAAAGACAATCTCTCACAAGAGAATGTTGCCTATCTTAAAACCACGCTTCCAAAGTTTTATAAAATCTCACTCTATGAGTTTCCCTCTTCTAAAGAGAGAGCAAAGCTAAAAGAGGGGCTTCTAAGAATAAATACTGTCAAAAAGATAGAGACCTTTGCAAAAACACAAGATCAGATCTTTAATCTTTTATCTCTCAATAAGACAATTTTATTAGTGATCTCTTCTTTGGTGTTTATTATCTCTATGCTTCTAATGATACGACAGATGGAGCTTTGGCTTGTAGAACATGAAAGTAGAATGTATATTATGTCTATTTTTGGGGCGAGCTTATGGCAAAAGAGCGCTGTGCTGTTTGCTCTTTCGGTGATTGACTCGATTGTAAGTTCTTTTATAGTTGTTGTAAGTTATTATTATCTAACAACAAATGCGTATATTGTTTCAGTTTTGGAAGAGATTGGTATTCATGAGTTTAGATTTAATCTTTTTGAGGACTCACTCAACCTTTTGGGAATTGCACTTACGCTCTCAATCTTGTGTGTGATGTATGTCATTGTGAAGGCGGATGATTAAGATGAAACAGCTCGTATTGATTTTTGTGCTTACCACTACAATACTCACAACCCTCTTTGCAAAAGAGGAGAGCCTGAGCACCATTAACAAAAAGATAGAAGAAGCAAAAAAAGATCTCATTTTGCACAACAAACAACAGAGCAAAATAAAAAGCACCATAGACACTTTGGCAGATGAGATTATAAAGCACCAAAAAAGAATTAAAAAGCTAACGCTCACACAAAAAAAGCTCGAGATAGAGATAGCTGCCCTCTCCAAAGACTCCAAAGAGAAAGAGAGAGAAATTGTTGTCCTTAAAAAAAGAAAAAAAGAGCTTTTAGAGACAAAAAGAGATATAGAGATACAAATTATCGATCTTATGTCTAGCAGTATTGCCAAAAGTTTGATTATTGAAAAAACAAAAGAGGTGACAACAAAAGATATTATTCAAAAAGAGATCTTTGAAAAGGTAAAAGAACAGACCGATAAAAAAATTAATGCAATTAAAAAAGATTTTATCAACTCTCAAAAAGAGCTAGAGAGCTTAGATAACCGCCTCGCTAAAATAGAGCAGAGCCTCCAATCTCTTCGTGAAAAACAACATGAGATAGTTGCTGTAAAAAAAGAGGAGAAGCAAGAGGTGGCCACGCTTAGCAAAAAGCAAAACAACTACTCAGGAGAGTTGGAAAAAATAGTGAGCCAAAAAAAAGAAGAGAGAAAACTCTTAGCCGATCTTGACATTATCAAAAGCAAAACCATCCAAAAGGTCAAAGCAAAAGAAGAGCAAGAGAGAGAAAGACTCGCAAAGCAAAGAGGCAAACAGTCTAATACCAAAGTAAAACGGTATGGCTCATCCTATTTAGCCGCAGGCAATCAACACTACAAAGGTAGAAAATATAAAGCCCCCCTTGATGATAGATACGCCTTTAAAGTAACCAAAAAATTTGGTCCGTATGTTGATCCTATCTATAACATCAAAATTCATAATGACTATATTACCCTCAAAGCAGAAAAATCAAATACCGTTGTGCGAAGCGTGATGAATGGAAAAGTTATCTATGCTGACAATTTGCAGACCCTTGGTCATGTGGTCATTGTAAAACACAGCAACAATATGCACACCATCTACAGAAACCTTAATGAGATCTCTCCTAATGTGAAGGTTAACTCTACAATCAGAGCAAGAGAAGCGGTCGGTAGAGTGCGAAATGAGCTGGTTTTTGAAGTGACAAAAGAGGGAATTCCTATTAATCCACTAGAACTTATCGCTGTTCCAAAAAACTATATATTATAAAAAACGCTATTTTATTGTTACACTTTTTCTCAAATTGTAACAAAATACCTCAAGATGTT
>JAABTA010000089.1 GCA_011390075.1 Helicobacteraceae bacterium
GACAAACGATATTCAAAATGGCACAGAACAGATTAATGAAATTGTAGAGAGAACTAAAACAAGCGTAGATGATTTTACAGAACAGCTAGACTCCTTTAACAAAGGAAGTGCGAGAACTGTATTTGAGGTGATGGAGGTGAGTAACTACATCTTTATCTCTTTAGCCAAGCTCGATCATGTGGTATATAAAAATAATATGTATGCAATGCTGTTTGGGGAAGAGCACAACTTTAAGCCAGTAGATCATAGCTCCTGTAGGCTAGGGAAGTGGTACACAGTTGGGAAAGGAAAGTCAGAATATTCCCACCTGCCAGCCTTTGCGCCACTTGATAAACCACACTCCGTGGTACATGACGAAGCTAATGCACTCGTGAAAGATTGTGCAGATAAAGAAACAATAACCTGTTCGAAAAAAGAGATTGAGGCAAGAGCTGCCAAAGTAGAAGGAGCTAGTAAGGATGTTGTGAAGTTCTTAGATGAACTTTCAGAACAAAAAGAGAAAGAGATTATGTCTTTGGCTGTTGATGATCTCTTTAATAAAAACTAATTGAATGAAGGAGCTAATGTATGTATAAGGTGATTATCATTGATGATGAGAGTGAAATATTAGATCTCTTATCTAAAGCGCTGTCTAGAAACAAAGATCTTAAAGTTTCTACTTTTTCAAATCCAGTACAAGGGGTGAATGCTGCTATTTCTCAAAATGTAGATCTTGTATTAACAGATATTATGATGCCTGAAATGGATGGAATAGAGGTTTTAGGCAAAATAAAAGAGAAGAACAAAGATATTATTGTTGTGATGATGACCGCTTATTCGACTCTTGATAAGGTGCTTAATACTCACTCTAAGGGAGCTGAACACTATATTATGAAACCATTTGATAGTTTAAAAATTGTAGAAGAAAAGGTTGTTACACTTCTAAAGAATAAAAAATAAGGATTGGAGGCTTAAAGCCCTCAATCTTTAGGTAGGGTCAACAATATGGCCATCTTTATTGCAGTTTGGAAAGCAAAATCTATAACCTCTTCTTCGCACTGTTTCGATGGTGCCAATCCCTAGTGGTTTATCCATTTTTTGCCTAATTTGATTAATTGCAACCTCGATAACATTGGGAGTCACAAGTTCTGGCTCCTCCCAAATGGCGTCTAGGAGTTGTTCTTTAGAGACGATTTGATCTCTATTTTTAGCCAAATGGGTAAGCACCTCAAAAGGTTTTCCTTTGAGCTCTATCTCCTTTCCGAGATAGAATATCTTCTCTTCATCAGGATCAATAATAAGGCTATCAATCTCAATGACATTGGTACCACCAAAGCGGAGCCTTGCTTCCACTCTTGCTACTAAAAGCGCAAAGTTATCCTCAACAAGTGCGTCAAATTCATAGGGGTGCTTTACAAAATCATCTGCCCCACAGTTAAGAACATGGATTTCGGACTCTTTGTTGTTCATATCGTGGGCTAAAATAACTACTGAAACTTTTTTGTCAGCTTTTTTAAAGTTTAAAATCAGAGAGTCATGAGCATTGTTAAAGCTATTAATATCAACTAAAAGTATAGGAAATCGGTCGTTTATTAATTTTCCTTCAACTGAGTCTGTGTCAGAAGTTGTAAAACAGGCGAAACCAATCTCTTCTAATTTTTCTGATAAATTATGATTGATTGCTTCATCTTCGCCTAAAATAATGACCTTCATTGCTTGCATGCCTTAGAAAAAATTTTTCAGATTATATCAAGAAAAATGAAGTTTTACAACATTCTCAACTGAAGCATTGATAATTGTACTGAAAATAGCGATTACAGACTACATAGATATGACCAATGCACTCTATCTCATTTTAGAAAGATCTCTAAAATGGGTTAGCCCCGCTTTGCACGGGGTCTAGTGATTATAAGGAACGGTTGTTATTTTATTCTCTCTACTCCTCTTTTTCTAAAGGCAAGTATTGCAATTATAGCAACAGTGGCTATCGTGTAATAGACAAAGTTTGGAATAGGCACAGGATCTCCTGAGGCGTATGAGTGCATGCCTGAGAGGTAGAAGTTGACACCAAAGTAGGTCATGATAATAGATGAAAATGCCACAGTTGAAGCCAGTGCAAATACATAGACACTATTTAGTTTAGGAATAAACCGCAGGTGCAAGACAATCACATAGACAACAATAGAGACAAATGCCCATGTCTCTTTTGGATCCCAGCCCCAGTATCTTCCCCAGGACTCATTGGCCCAAACACCCCCTAAGAAGTTACCGATGGTTAGCATTGCTAAACCAATAATCAATGCCATTTCGTTAATGGCTGTAATAGATCTGATTTGTGTGTCTATATGGGGTTTTGTGTCAGATCGCATAATCATTAAAATAAGAGCAATCAGCCCAAGCATAGCACCGAGCCCTAAAAAGCCATAACTTGCTGTAATGATAGAGACATGAATGGTCAGCCAATAAGATTTTAGTACTGGCACAAGGTTAGTTATTTGTGGATCAATCCAGCTAAGATGGGCAACAAACATAATAATACCTGCTAAGATAGATGTGGCAGTAAGAGCGAGTAGCGATTTTCTAAAAAATACAGCTCCTGCTAAAACAACCGACCACCCAACATAGATAAGAGACTCATAAGTATCGCTCCATGGGGCGTGGTCTGCTATATACCATCTAAGACCCATGCCAAAGGTGTGGGCGATAAATCCCAGCCACAGAGCAGAGAGTAAAATGATGTTTAAAACCTTGTACTCTTTTTGTGTAAAAATTGAGCCAATTGAGTAGATAAGCAGAATAACCCCTAAAATTAGATAGTAGGGAGTAAGTCTTTGAAAAATAGCGAGTTCGTTATAAATAATCTCTGATTTTATTCTAAATTCGCTCGGTAAGACCTCTTCTCCATATTTGTTTTGAAACTCTTTGATCTTTTCTAGGGCCATATCAGCTTCTTGCCATTGGTTGTTGACAACACTAGAAAAGTAGGTGCGGATTGTCTCTCTCATGCCAGGTTCCGCCTCTTCGAGCCAGCTACTTGTAAGCGCTTCGGCTGGATCAACCCATTTGTTATTTTCATCTGCTGGAATTGGAAAGATCTTAAAAAGAGAGCCAGAGTAGATCATGTAGGCAACATTGAGTCTCTCATCAACTTTGATAATATCTTTGTCTAAGGTGTCTCTTTCTGCTGGTTTTTTTCGGTGGGCATTGTTGAGATAGTCTGTAAGAATATAGCCATCATCACTAAAAACATCCACAAAGGAGATGTATTGCTCTTTGGGTGCAACCCCTAAGATCTCCTTGAGTTCTGGGTGTTTGACCCGAATCATCTTGACATTTTTCCAGATATTAGGATTGGTCAGCATACCGAGCACAATCTGTTCAGAATTAAGCCCATACATACTTGTTTTTCTTGCAATTTTGTTAAAGATGTCGTTAGAGAGTGAGTTTACAGGCTTGACTCTTCCCATATTGTCTTGTACTAAAACCTCTCCAAATGCAAGTGCATGATCTAGAGACTCTAAATGAAAGGTCTTAAGCTTTTCAACGAGGTCTTGATCGTTTTTTGGCTGTGACTTAGGGCTCTCTTGGGCTTGAATATCTTGCCCTAGAGCCAGCAAAAGAGGAAGAATAAAAACGCTTTTATGTTTTTTAAGAAACCTTCCTAAATATAAAAACCGGCTTTTGTCCCCAAAAAAGTTGAGAATAAATCCTAAAGTGAGCATAAAATAACCTATATATGTTGGGAGTTTTCCAGGGTCGTTATTGACAGAAAGAATAGTGCCAAGCTCATCCATGTCATAAGAGGATTGGAAAAATCTGTAGCCTTTGTGATCGAGAGTGTGGTTCATATAGATCCGAAAGGGCTCTTCGATGTTTTCTGCCTCGTCTATTAAAACAACCTCGCTGGCATAAGAGGAGGGAGACATAGACCCCGGGTAGCGTTCTAGCTGGAAATCTTCTAGTTTCAAAGAGAAAGGCAAAGTAAGATCTTTAGAACCCCAAGAGAAAACAATAGGTGTGTTGTTAAATACCAGCTCTCGCTCCATACCTTTAGTGCCCTCTGCCCCTGGAAGTTCTATGGTTTGTGTTTCGCCACTATATTGCACTTCGGCTAGTAGCACTCCATACTGTCCTCCATTTTGCTTGACCACTTTGTAGCCTTTGTACTCAATAGAAAGTGGCTTTCCATCCACCTCGACCTCATAATGAAAATAGTTATTCACTAAATTGGCAAGGCGAAGTGGGAAGGAGTGGTAGTCTTTGATGTGTTTAATCTCTAAATAGGACTCTTGCGTCACCATCTTGTTGGTGGTCTCGCCCTCTCTAATGTGCATGACCCCTTCGTAGCCTACATATCTTGTGACAGCAGCGCCAATTAAGATCACAATAAACCCAGCATGAAAAAGAAAGCTCCCTGGCTTTCTCCACATTTTATACTTAATAATAATTCCCGTAAGAGAGACTCCTAAAAGCACCATCACCAGCTCGTACCACTTGGCAGAGTAGACAAGAGCCTTGGCTGTGGCTGTTCCATAGTCATTTTCGATAAAGGTAGCAACCGCTGCCCCTGTAGCTAGAATGATGAGCATAATAATGACAAAACCAAAGGAGAAGATCGGAAGAGC
>JAABTA010000090.1 GCA_011390075.1 Helicobacteraceae bacterium
GAGTTTTATTAAGAAAATTCAAAATACGACCTTAACAATAAAATTTCGAAATAATAACAAAATAAAATAAACGAAATATTAACAACTGTTTAAAACCAGAAAATGTTAAAATAGTCCGCAGATAGTTGAAAATAATAATTAAAAGAGGATGGCATGCACATTGATGACAAACTACTAACAAGGCTAGAAAATTTAGCCCATCTTAAAATTGATGAATCTAAAAGAGCAGATGTAGAGAGCAACCTAAGTGATATCTTGGATTTTGTGGAAAATTTAAGTGAACT
>JAABTA010000091.1 GCA_011390075.1 Helicobacteraceae bacterium
GTAAAACAGATGATGAAAAGTTAGACGAATATAAAACTGAGATCTGTGAAGCTGGAGACGAGAATAAGTGTGGTGTGGATAAGAATACAGAAAAACAGACATTTATCACTCAAGACGCACTATTAGAATATATGAAGTAGGAGAAAAAATGAAAACAATTATAAAAACAGCGCTAATTTCAACGGTTTTGGCTTCTGCTTCGTATGGAGCCACTTATGAGCACTATCAACTCTATAAAGATCCAAAAATCATGGGGATGGGTGGTGCCAATATTGCGACAGGGGGATTAACCACCTCTTTGTTTTACAACACTGCAGGTCTTTCAAAGATCCCTAAAGATTATGGATTGGAAGTTGGTATTTTAGACATTTCTGCTTCTATTAATGAAAACATAATGGATTTTGCTACAGATCTTGGGGATGCAGAAGGAGAGACTGATGCTCAAGAGAATAAAGAAGTTCTTAAGGTTGTAGAAGAGTATCAAGGAAAAAATAATCACTTTTCAACAACGATGGCACTTGTTACTATTGGTAAAAAATTTGATGAGTACGCTTTTGGAATCGTGCCATTTGGTGGTGCAATTGTCAATATGAAATCACATAGTGGTTTTGGGAGTGATGGTGTGATGGAGACTAATGGTATGGCGTATGGTGGTGCTGCATTAGGTATCTCTAAAGATATAAAAGATTTAGAAATTGGCAACTATGTTCTCAATAATTTGGCAGTGGGTTTAGGGGCTAAGACAGTGACCTATAATGCATGGAACCATAGTATGACTATTGCAGAACTAGTCAATAACAAAGATGACATGGGGGACTACTTTACAGACACAATCGCTAAAGATGGCAGTAGTGCTGTGCTTGATTTGGGGGCTCAGTATGAGGTCTATCCTGATGTGCAGGTTGGTTTAGCTGTGCAAAATATTGGTGGCATTGGTGATGCAGAGGCGATCGAGATTCCAATGACTGTGGGTGCAGGGGTTTCTTATAGCAAAAGAGTTCCTGAGAATATACTTTTTAACAGTTTTCAAGTCGCTTTTGACTATACCGATATGTTTAATGCCTATGATGACGAAGACTTTATGAAAAGAACAAGACTTGGTGTCTCCGGGCAAGTGATTGAGGGCTGGGTTGGCGAGCTTGGACTCTCAGCTGGTATGTATCAAGGCTACTATACAGCAGGTATTCAAGGAAGACTGTTTGCAGTCAAGATCTCATATGCAACTTATGCAGAAGAGGTTGGGGCGTATAGTGGACAAGACGAAGATAGAAGACATATCTTTAACTTCCATGTAGGTTTTTAATCTAGTGTAGCAAGTAGCAACGCTTTGCTCTGCAAGAGGTGGCGCAAGTCACCTCTTACAATCCTTCCAATAAAATAGCGTACAAAACATCACACTCGCTATCTGTTAAAAAAATTGTACTTTTATTTAAGAATAGATCCCTAATTGTCTCTACTGAAAAACTATTGCTCTCGTAGATACAGGCCTTGTGGGCTGGATGAAACGACCGCGTCAGAGAGAGTTCACTTTGTATAATCTCTTCGCATCCTAGGCAACGAAAATCGCTATGGAGCCTTCCTTCGTTTTCTAAAAGATGGATATACTCCTCTATGAACACTCTTTTGGGATTTTGCTTCTCAATCCGTTTGGCAGCGCGCTCTAAGATCTCAAAATAGATACTCTCAACTGAATCTACATCTCTTAGGTGGGCATCTAAAAGTTTGATAAACTGTTGCCAAAAAAGAAGTTTTTTATGATCAAAAAGCCAAGAGTAGCTAATGTGGAGAATATTTCGCAGTCTATTGATATAGAGCGTTTGCTCCTCTATGGAGCAGTCTATTTTGTACCCTAGATTGATGGTGCTGTGTCTTGCTCCATAGAATCTGTAAAGAGTGTGGATGTTTGATTGAGTCAGCACTTTGACTATCAGATCTTCCTCTTTACATCTATTAATAGAGATAATATAACCAACCATAGGATTTCATATTCCTTAATCTGTTTCTTACAAATCGTATGTTACAATCAAGACACAAAATAGTATTAATAACCTAAAAAAGAGATTAAAGGCGTAACTTATGGACATAAAGCAACTTATCAAACCAAAAGATAATTGTGGTTTTGGGCTAGTAGCAGATATTAAAAATAGACCTAGCCATAAACTCACAAAAGATTCTGTCGTTGCTTTAAGTAGAATGATTCACAGAGGAGCAATTGCTGCTGACGGTAAAAGCGGAGATGGTAGTGGACTGCTGTTTTCTATGCCAAAAGATTTTATGGAAAAACAAGCCAAAAAGCGTGGTATAGATCTTCCAAACCAGTATGCGGTGGGTATGCTTTTTTTGACTGACAAGTCTCAAGAAGAAGTTATCAAAGAGTATTGTCAGAACAATGATCTAAAAGCTATTCTATTTAGAGAGGTTCCAGTGAGCACTTCGGCTCTGGGCGAACTAGCAAAAGAGACACTCCCAATTATTACACAAGTTTTTATAGTTCCTAATTCTATTATTGCTACAAAGAGATTTGAAGCATTGCTCTATTTAACAAGAAAAGAGATAGAAAAAGAGTTTAAAGACGATAGAGGTTTTTATATTCCCTCATTCTCCTCAAGTGTTATAAGCTACAAAGGCCTTGTTATGCCTACCCATATAGAGGAGTTCTATGAGGACTTGCAAGATGAGGATTTTAAAGTATCCTTTGCTCTGTTTCATCAAAGATTTTCTACCAATACATTGCCAGAGTGGCGACTAGCACAGCCATTTAGAACGATTGCTCATAATGGAGAGATTAACTCTATTGAGTCCAATAGATTTAATGCAGCGGTGAAGTTTGCCATTGTTCAAAGCGAGGTTTTTTCCCAAGAGGAGCTAGGCAGACTCTTTCCAGTTTTAGAAGAGGATGTCAGTGATAGTGCCAGTTTGGATAATATGCTTGAGTTTATGTTAATTAATGGAAAAGACTTTTTTAAAACTGTCAGATCTCTTATTCCTGCACCATGGCAAAATGCGCCTCATATGGACCCCAAACTAAGAGCGTTTTATGAATACACCTCTTCTACCTATGAAGCGTGGGATGGTCCTGCTGCTGTTAGTGTAACAGATGGAAGATACATTGGATGTGTCCTCGATAGAAATGGTTTGCGACCTTCTAAGTTTATTGTTACCAATGATGATAAGATTGTAATCTCCAGTGAGTATGGGGTACTCGATTTTAAACCAGAAGATATCAGAGAGCGAGGCAGACTCCAATCAGGACAGATGATCGGAATTGACCTTAAGTTTGGCAAAGTGCTCTTTAATGATGAGATTAATGAGTATATGAAAAACTCTCAGCCATATAGCGAATGGCTCAATGCCAATATGGCCTATTTGCAAGAGTTTATTGATAGACAGTTTGAATCAGTGGGCTATGACTATGCCAATCTTTTAGAGAAACAGAGATTTTTTAATATCACCAATGAAGTGATTGAGCAAGTTATCAAACCTATGATGGATACTGGCAAAGAGAATGTAGGTTCTATGGGTGATGATACGCCTTTGGCGGCTCTTAGTTCCGTGCAAAGAAACTTTACCGACTTTTTTAAACAAAAGTTTGCCCAAGTGACCAACCCTCCAATTGACCCCCTTAGAGAAAAGGTGGTTATGTCTACCAATACAGGGTTTGGAATTGTTAAAAATATCTTAGAAGAGACTCCAGAGCATGCCCAAAGACTTAAAGCTGTCTCTCCTGTTTTGTATTCAGAAAAGATAAAGGTACTTAAAAGTTTTGGAGATGTGAACAAGCCAACTTATAATCCAAACTTTAAATTTAAAGTATTTTTTACAAACTTTGAAAAAGATCTCTATGGCTCTTTAGAAAAATTAGGAGAGGAGATTACAGAGGCTGTAAAAAAAGAGGACATTAGAATGGTCTATCTTGATGATAGAGGTTTTAATGAGACTACCACTGTCATGCCTATTGCCATGGTTGTTGGCTATGTTAATCAACTTCTATTAGATAGAGATCTTAGACACTTAGTCTCTATTGTAGCTGTTACAGGGGAGGTGTATGACTCTCACTCTGCGGCGGTCCTTTTAGCTTATGGTGCCAGTGCCATCTATCCATATCTGCTGTTTGCTACAGTTGTGAATATGGCCAGAAGAGACAAACTCTCTGATAGAGAGACAAGAAATGTGCTTAAAAATGTGCAAAACTCTATTAATTTAGGGCTTTTAAAAATTATGTCAAAAATGGGTATTAGTACTATGGCTAGCTATAGAAACTCAGCCCTGTTTGATATATTAGGTCTTGCTGATGAGATTGTGAGCAAATGTTTCAAGCACTCAACAAGCCTTATTGATGGCTTAGGATTTCAAGATATCGAAGAGAGAATTTTAGCGTACCATGCCAAAGCACATGATAAAAAGATCTCAAGAATGTATCCACTAGAGATTGGAGGGTTTTATAAGTTTAGCCCTAAATCTGAGTATCACGATTTTGGTCCTAGAGTGACAAATGCCTTGCATAAACTCTGCATCACTGCAAAGCAAGAGGACTACGAGGTGTTTAAAAAGCTTATTAATGGCAGAGAGAGAAAAATGCTGAGAGATTTTGCCAAGCTTACTAGTGATAGAAAACCTATTGATATGAGCGAGGTAGAGCCAAAGGAGAAGATCTTTAAAAGGTTTGCTTCTGCTGCTATGAGTATGGGTTCCATCTCAGAAGAGGCCCACACTGCTATTGCCGAGGCGATGAATAGACTAGGAGGAATGTCCAACTCCGGTGAAGGCGGGGAAGATCCAAAAAGATTTAAAACCAATAAAAACTCAAAAGTGAAACAAATTGCATCAGGAAGATTTGGGGTCACCCCAGGGTATTTACGAAGTGCCAGCGAGATTCAGATCAAAGTGGCA
>JAABTA010000092.1 GCA_011390075.1 Helicobacteraceae bacterium
CTGTATCTGTAGTAGTACCAGTCCAATTAGTAGTATTGTTTTCCATCATTGCAATTGCTCTTGCATTTTGGATACCAGTTTTGACTGCTGAAGCATCACTGACTTCTTTTGATTCTCTTGCTTGATCACTCACATTCCCAAATCTCGGCAGTGCCACTGCTGAGAGAATACCTAAAATTACAATGACAAAAATTAACTCAATAAGAGTAAAACCACTTCTTTTCATTTTGTTTCCTTAGCTTATTTTTTATAATAATAACATATCTTATTCTTGTTTTACAGCTTGAGAGCGCAAAAGTTACTAGAGTAAACCTTTGATTATTTGAAAAAATTTTTTCTGTTTTGTGTTGGAGGTTCTTAGGATAATCCTAAGGATTGCCCTGTCTACGGTAGGTGGTCTAATGGCTCCTACTAAAAAACCTTGCTCTTGCAAACTCTTTTGTATTTGTAGAGCTCTTTTTGAGTTTGGCATTTTTATTGGCAAAATAAGACTTTCTGTCTCCATCCCCAAGGTTGCCTTTGCACGCGATTTGATTTTTTTGATACTTTTTTGATAGCTTTGTAAGTTTTGCTGGATCTTTTTGGCACTGTAGTAGGCATAGGTAATATCAAAGATCGAAGGGGCCGTTGCGTAGATGAGAGATTTGGCTCTGTTTTCCAAAAAACTTATCACCTCTTTGCTAGCTAGAATATAGGCTCCATAGCTTCCATACGCCTTGCCTAGGGTTCCCATTTTAATGTGGGTGGAGTCAGGGGCGATGTTGTGGTGGGCAAAAACTCCTGTTAGGTTTTCTCCAATAACACCACTACTATGGGCCTCATCTACAATAACATATGCATTATATGCCCTAGCCACAGCAAAGATCTCTTTATTTGCTATGTCCCCTCTCATAGAGTAGACTCCCTCTATCGCTACGAAAACTCGTTTTCCTTCCACTGATTGGAGTTTTTTCTCAAGATCCTTTTCGTCATTATGCTCAAAAAAAAGCACCTCTGCCTCTGTAAGTTTTGTGCCAACAATACCGCTAGCGTGGTACTCTTTATCTACTAAAAGTGTATCTCCTCTTCTAGCTAGGGCTTCAAAAAGAGCCAGATTTGCTAAAAAACCACTTCCAATAATAAGCCCATCTTCAAAATGGTTGAGCTTGCAAAGATAGTTTTCAAAATCTTTAAAAATTGGATGATACCCATTGACTAACTGAGAAGCTTTGCTCCCGTGGGTGGGGCTTTTTTTGAGATACTTACAACTCTTTTTTAAGATCTCTTTATCCTCGGCTAAACCAAGATAGTCATTGGAGGCATAATCCTCAAGATCTCCAAAGAGCTCTCTTTTTCTAAATCGTCCAGCTTTTTTGAGAGCTCTTAGCTCATTTTCATACAAAGGGAAGCACCTTCTCTAGAGTCATGCCCAAAGCTGTGCTCTCTAATCCCTCTACTTTTTCTATATATTTTTTGCAAAATCCCTCAACCATACATGCTCCAGCTTTTCCTTGCCACTCTTTGCTCTCGATATAGTTTTCTAGATCTTGTCTTTCAAATGCTTTGAATGTGTAGTAGGTAGTGCTTAGGTCAATCACTGTTATCTCTGGCTTATAAAGAATTGTGCAACTAGTGATGTAGGCTCTATTACCACTTTGCAGATTTAGTTTTTCTCTAGCCTCTGCTTGAGTATAAGCTTTTCCAAGTTTTTTGTTGCCAATGCCAACTAAAGAGTCGGCACAGAGAATAGTTTTATCTAATCCAAACTTACTCTTACTAGCTTCCATCTTTCCCATAGCAGCTAGATAGACAAAAGATCTTGGATTGTCTGCTTTGATGGAGCCCTCATCAAAATCGGCGGACTTTTGGATAAAGTCTATTTTGGCTTGTTGTAACTGTTTGGCTCGCGTTTGGGAGTTTGAACCTAAAATAAGCAACTTAAAAGCCTCTCAAACTCACACCAAGATAGATGGCAACGATTCCAAGGAGTATATTAATAGGAAGCATTACTCTTGATATTGGCTTAATAGCCTCTTTAGCAAGAGCTGTCTGCCCCATAATAAATTTTTTTTGCCCAGAGTTTCTTTTGAGAATCATCCAAACAAAATTAAAAAACATCAAAGTCCAAATTCCCTGCTTGATAGAGACAAGATCTCCTGTAAGACCCAGCCCTATTTGTAACATTATTGCCGTTATCAAAAGAGTCACCACAAAGGGAAGCACAATTCTAAAAAGATTATCCATCACCTCCAAGCCCCTAGCTACTTGAACATCAAGATCCGTAATATTTTGCAAAGCAGGATGCACAGCCATTTTCACAGCAATCATCCCGCCAACCCAAACTACCGCTGAGAATATATGCAAAAAAACAATCATCCCACCAAAATCTCGCATGACGATATCCATAGCTAGATATGCTCCTTCACAAACTCTTGTGCTTGAGTCAGAGCATCGGCAATCTTATCTGCCTCTGTGCCACCGCCACTGGCAAAATCTGGTTTTCCACCACCTTTGCCTCCAACAACTTCTGCTACAGCGCGCACCCACTCTCCAGAGTGGATATTGCAGTTTTTGCTTCCTGCGGTCACTCTTACTTTGCCACTATTTTCTTGGATTATCAGTGCTGCCACTTTGTCATATTTGTTTTTAAGTTCATCCACACTCTTTTTGGGATCTCCCGCTTTTAACTCATCAATCACTACCGTTACACCACTTAGTTCTTGTGTAGAGATCTCTTTATTTCCTTGAGACTGTAAGGCATCAATCTCTTGTTTTAAGGTTTTGATCTGCTCTTGAAGCTTTGTAATTCCTTGGCTCAGATCGTTTGCTTTTACTAAACTAGAAGCTCTCTCAATCTCCTGTTGCAAAGATTTTGCATATCTATACGCTGCTTCCCCACAGACCGCTTCGATTCTTCGCACACCTGCACTTACACCCGATTCTTTAACAATAAAAAAAGATCCAATTTCTGCGGTATTTTTTAAGTGCGTGCCTCCACATAGCTCCACCGAGACAGTACCAAAATCAACCACACGCACCTTCTCGCCATACTTCTCGCCAAAAAGTGCCTTGGCTCCTCTTTTTCGTGCCTCTTCAATTGGCAACTCTTCTGTTGTTCGTGTAATTGCCTCTTTGACTCGTCTGTTTACAAAGGTCTCAATCTCTTCTACTTGAGTCTTTGAAAGAGCTTTTGGATAGTTAAAATCAAAACGGAGCTTTTCAGCATCACAATAAGATCCTGCTTGGGTTGCATTCTCTCCTAAGATCTCACCAAGTGCTGCATGGAGAATATGGGTCGCGGAGTGGTGTTTTGTTGTCTCTAATCTTTGGCCACTTACCACAGCTTCTACTTTTTCTCCCACCTGTAAATTGGCAGTTGTCTCTATTTTTGAGAGATTCATGCCAAAATATTTATTGGTAGCGGTTATTTTTGCTTTACCTACTATCTCTCCTGTGTCGCCAATTTGCCCACCGCTTGTTGCGTACAGTGGCGTTGTATCGAGCATAACCATACCGCTCTTGCCAGCCTTGAGAGATTGAGTCATCTTGCCATCACTATTTAATAGAGCCACCACTTCTGCTTGCGCTCTTAATGTTTCATACCCAATAAATTTGTTCTCACCATATTGCTCTAACAGGGTTTTGAAATCTCCCTCTTCTGCTTCATCTCCACTGCCTTTCCATGCAGCTTTTGCTTTCTTTTTTTGCTCACTCATAGACGCGTTATAGCTTTGTGTATCTAAAGGAATATTTTTATCACGGAGCATATCTTGGGTGAGATCTAATGGAAACCCGTAGGTGTCATAGAGTTTAAAAGCAACTTCTCCACTAAAGATCTTCTCGCCCTTTTCTAGCTCTTTATTAAAAAGCTCCATACCTCCAGCAATCGTAGCAAAAAACCTCTCCTCTTCTAGCCGAATAAGCTCTTTGACACTGCTTTTTTTCTCTTCTAGGTATGGATAGCTTGTGCCTAAAATATCAATTAAAGTATCCACGAGCTTGTACATAAAAGGAGTTTTTATTCCTAAAAGATAGCCGTGTCTTACTCCTCTTCTTAAAATTCTTCGGAGCACATATCCACGACCCTCTTTGTCAAAATTAACACCTTGTGCAAGTAAAAATGTTACAGACCGGATGTGATCCGCAATCACTCTAAAACTCGCGCCACTACTATATTCATAATTTTTATTGGCTATTTTGGCAACTTGCCTAATCATTGGCATAAAGAGTTCAGTATCGTAGTTGCTAAACTTGCCCTCTTTAACAGCTGTAATTCTTTCTAGACCCATACCTGTGTCAATAGAGGGCTTAGGAAGTGGGTGTAGTTTTCCATTTGTGTCACGGTTATACTGCATAAAAACAAGATTCCAGATCTCTAAAAATCTATCCCCTTCGCCGCCTAAATAGTCCTCTTCGGAGTTAAAATGCTCTGCCCCTTGATCAAAATGGATCTCACTACAAGGACCACAAGGTCCCGTATCGCCCATCTGCCAAAAGTTGTCTTTATCACCCATTTTGACAATTCGCTCAGGCAGGACATATTTTTTCCAGATCTCTCCCGCTTCGTCATCACTCTCATGAATAGAGATCCAGAGTTTAGTTTTCTCTAATCCTACAACCTCTGTCACAAACTCCCACGCAAAGAAGATGGCGTCCTCTTTAAAATAGTCACCAAAAGAGAAGTTTCCTAGCATCTCAAAAAAGGTATGGTGTCTCGCTGTATAGCCTACATTATCTAAATCATTATGTTTTCCACCTGCGCGAATACAGGTTTGAGAACTGGTGGCTCTTGGAATCTTTGGTAGTGGCACTTCTCCTGTGAATATTGGCTTAAATTGCACCATACCTGCATT
>JAABTA010000009.1 GCA_011390075.1 Helicobacteraceae bacterium
TAGCATTGGAGAGTAGGTTCATGGCAATCTGCTTGACTCTTGTGCCATCAATGAGAATAGAATCAGGTAGTTCAGCAGCGATCTCTACGCGAAAGCGCACCCCTTGTGTCTGGATACTCCCAAGAAAAAAGGAGCTTACTGTTTTAAAAAGCTTTTTAGGATCCACACTCTCATAGGTAACATTCATCTTTCCAGCCTCTATCTTTGAGAGATCTAAGATGTCATTAATAATGCTTAAAAGAGTTTTTCCGCCACTTATAATAGTATTGAGGTAGTCTTTGTGGGTAGGATCACTCACTTTGGATCGTAAAATATCGGAAAATCCAATAATTGAGTTAAGAGGTGTTCTGATGTCGTGGCTCATATTGGCTAAAAATTCCGATTTTGCCTGTGTGGCTCTCTCGGCTTTTTCTGTCGCCTCTTTTAAAGCGAGATCTTTCTGTTTTCTCTCGCTAATATCTTCACTTATTGAGAGAAAATTAACAATCATTCCTTGCTCGTTCAATACAGGGGAAATAGAGACCTTGGCCCAAAAGTCTTTTTTGGATTTGGTTGTATTAATCAGCTCCCCGCTCCATGTTTTGCCTTGCAAAATTGTTTGCCAAAGCTCGCGGTAGAGG
Source organism: Helicobacteraceae bacterium (assembly GCA_011390075.1). GTDB lineage: Bacteria > Campylobacterota > Campylobacteria > Campylobacterales > SZUA-545 > JAABTA01. Next base: position 621 of record JAABTA010000009.1, read on the forward strand.
CCCTCATCATTGGCATATGAGCGGATAATATTAAGCCTTTTTCCAATGCTCTCTTTTTTTGAAAACTCTGTTGTTACACAAAAAGCGTGATTAACATATTCAATAACCCCCTCCACATCGGTAATGACCACCATCACAGGAGAAAACTCCACAGCTTTGGAGAGGCGACTCACCTGCTCTTTTGCTTGTATCTTCTCCGCTATCTCTTTTTGAAGTCTTCTAATCCAAAAAAAAGAGATAAGCACCACAAGGGCTACGATGATTAAGAGATCTCGTATCACTCTAAAGTCAATCTTTTCATCAAAAGTGACACTGAGCCATTTCTCTTTAATCTGCAGATGATCCTTTGGCTCTAAAAGCGCAATGGCTTTATCAAAAATTGAGACAAGCTCTGGCAAGTCTTTTCTTACAGCAGTAGAGATCTCATAATCCACTCCCACTTTGCCAGCAATTTTGAGATCTTGGGCGTAGGAGCTAGCTATTGTCTCTCCTATTGCGATAGAGGTATTAATAAACCCAAACAACCTATCTTTTGAGACCATCTCTAGCCCCTCTTCCACACTTACAACTGGAATAAAATCTATATTTGGAAAATTACGGCGCAAAATCTCTTCTATTGCAGAGCCTCTTACTACCCCAATCTTTTTTGTCCTCACACTTTGCAGATCTTCGATAAAGCCAACATGAAGCCTTGTAGCTATCACTTCTGGAAGGATAAGATAAGGGGTTGTAAAGTTGAGATATTTTTCTCTTTTTTTTGTTTTGACAGCAGCGGCTAAAATATCGCACTTTTTATTGCGAATACTCTCTAGGGTCTCGTTCCATGTTGTGGTGGGAATAAGCACAATATCTTTTTGGATAAATGAAGCAAAAAGCTCGATATAATCAGAGGTCATACCAATGTGTTTGGAGTCTCTAATCTCTTCGACAGGAAACCACTTTGGGTCAATACACATGCTAATGTGCTCAACCGAGGCTAGGTAGTTTTTCTCTTTTGGAGAGAATGAGATCTTTTTGCTATTAGCAAAGGCTAGCAACACAAAGAGCAATACTAGCAAAAAAATCTTCATGACCTACTCCTTACTACTCATTTCTTAAAACAGAAAGCACATCTACCTCGCTGGCCTTTTTAGCAGGATAGTACGAAGAGAGAAGCACAATCACAAAGGCCCCAAATACGACGCTTAAAAAGTCCTCTAATGAGAGTTCCATTGGAATTTTAGTTGTTCCATATACATCTGCAGGGAGAGAAACAACTTCATAGTTACTCAAAATCCATATACCAATACCACCAAGCCCTGCCCCGCACAGCACACCTAACACACCAATAACTGATCCTATAATAAAAAATATTTTTTTAATCTCTTTTTTAGTTGCCCCTAAAGAGAGCAATAGAGCAATTTCCCGACGACGATTCATCACTGTCATGAGAAGAGAGGAGATGATATTCAGTGAAGCCACTAAAATAATAAGCATCAACACCAAAAAAAGTGCCTTTTTCTCTAGCTCTAATGCAGAAAAAAAGTTTCCATTTTGTTGCCACCACCCAACAATAGAGAACTCCTCCCCTAAAAACTTTTGTAACTCTTTAATATCCTCCATAGGCTTAGGGCTTGAGACATGGATACCATTAAAAGAGTCTTTGCGGAGCACCTTTTTTAGATCTTGCAAATTGACATAGACATACGCTTTGTCATAAGCTATGAGTCCAGAGTTAAACTCATGGGCGGTGGTAAAGCGTTTCATTACAGGAGTTGAGGCAAATCCAACAGGGGTGCTTTGTGTGAAAATTATCATCAACTTATCGGAGCTACTAAGATAAAACTCATCCTTTAAAACCCCACCAATCACTGCCTCAAAGGGTTCGATCTCTTTATCTCCTACAGCCATCTCATAGATCTCATTAATCGCCATCTCTAGCTCTCTATCCACACCAAAAACAATCACACCCTCCATAAAATCCCCTCTTTTTGCAACCCCTTGAGATCGCAAAAAGGGGCTGAATTTCATATTGGGAAACTCCCTTTGAAGCTTTTGCAAAAGATCGTTTTCCATACTAGATCCATAAATAGGTCTAATAGTGAGTGGATAGTTCATGGTAAAGAGTTTTTTACGAAAATCTTTATCAAAGCCATTCATAATTCCCATGGCAACCAAAAGCACAGCCACACCAACCATTACCCCTAAAAAAGCTAAAAGGGCAGTGATGGATATAAATGGCTGGGATTTATCAAATTTAAGATATTTTTTAGCAATAAAAGGGACAATTGATTTTTTCAATTTCTAGCCCTATGTAAGTGTCTTATTGTATTTTTATCCATCATATACCTTATGACTGAGCTAGAACCCCTTTTTTGGGTCCCGATTTGCCACAGCACTGCTTATATTTTTTGCCACTCCCGCAAGGGCATGGAGCATTTCTTGGAATTTTTTTCTCTTTCTCACCGATTGCATGCTCCAAGCTTCTGCCCATTGTGATATTGTCATTTTCCACTTTGTCCATCGAATCTCGCATCTCCTCAATGGCTCTTTTCTCCTCCTCTTCCTCTTTAAAGCTAAATTCTACGGTGTGCAAGGTCTTGACTACTTTGTGTTTCAATCTTGAAACAGCGTCGTTAAACATAATGAAACTATCTTTTTTATACTCTACTAAAGGATCTTTTTGATTGTATCCTCTAAGACCAATCCCTGTTTTTAAAATATCCATTTGGTATAGGTGCTCTCTCCACACCTCATCTAAGATCTGAAGATAGATAATTCTTTGAATTTCACCTGCTTGTGATGGCTCTAGCTTGGCAAATTTTTCGTCATACTCTTTTTTCATAGTAGAGATAATTTTTTCAAAAAGCTCGTCATACTCAAGGTTCTCAAGATCTTGGACTTGTAAAGAAGATTTGGTTTCCTCTTTTAAGAGGCTAGCGAGCTTTTCGATATTAAAATCCTCTTTTGGCATACCATTAATAATATCGCACACACCAAAAGTATAGGAGAGATAGTCATCTCGTATCTCTTCGATTTTTGCATCAATTGCAAAATTCTCATCTAGAAGCTCTCTTCTAAATTTGTAGATCACTTTTCTCTGGGCATTGGAGACATCATCATAATCTAAAAGGTGCTTTCTTGAGTCAAAGTGCATAGATTCCACTTTTTTCTGGGCATTTTCCACCGCTCTTGTCACCATCTTAGACTCTATATACTCCCCCTCTTCCACGCCTAATCTATCCATAATACCTTTTATCTTGTCACTTCCAAATATTCGCAATAAAGAGTCCTCTAAAGAGAGGAAAAACTGTGTCACACCAGGATCACCCTGACGACCAGCACGACCTCTTAGCTGATTATCAATTCTTCTAGACTCATGTCTTTCTGTACCAAGAATATAGAGACCTCCAAGTTCTCGTACCTCATCGCTAATTTTAATATCAACCCCACGGCCAGCCATATTTGTAGCAATTGTTATCATGCCCTTTTTCCCAGCATCTAAAATAACTTCTGCCTCTTTATCGTGCTGTTTTGCATTGAGCACATTGTGGGGAATTTTTTCCTTTTTAAGCTCTTTGGAGAGAAACTCACTCTGTTCAATAGAGATAGTTCCCACAAGAACAGGTTGCCCTTTTTTATACAACTCTATAAGTTTTGCAATGACCGCTTCGTACTTCTCTCTCCCTGTTTTATAGATTAGGTCATTATTGTCCATTCTCTCAACTGGAACATTGGTTGGAATAGAGACAACCTCTAAACTATAGATCTGCGCAAACTCTGCTGCTTCTGTCTGTGCAGTTCCTGTCATACCTGCTAGTTTGCTATAGAGTCTAAAGTAATTTTGGAAAGTAATGTCCGCAAGAGTTTGAGACTCCTCTTTAATTAAAACACCCTCTTTGGCTTCTAGTGCTTGGTGGAGACCATCGGAGAATCTTCGCCCCTCACTGAGCCTCCCTGTAAACTCATCAACAATAATAATTTCATCCTCTTTGACAACATAGTCCACATCTTTTTCAAAAAGATAGTGCGCTTTTAAAGCTTGATCAAGATGGTGGGAGAGCACAGCATTTTTCATATCGTACATATTCTCCACACCAAAAAGCTCTTGAGCTTTTTCTACGCCCTCATCTGTCAGTAGTATGACTCTGTTTTTTTCATCAATAGTAAAATGGGTCTCTTTCTCCAAAGAGGTAGCCACGGAGTTTGCGCTCCCGTAGTTTTCCATTTTGCTATTGGTTGGTCCTGAGATAATCAGTGGGGTTCTTGCTTCATCAATCAAAATTGAGTCCACCTCATCCACAATAGCAAAGTGGTGATGTTCTTGAGTGATGTCTTTATTGGAGTATTTCATATTGTCTCTAAGATAATCAAAACCAAACTCATTATTTGTGCCATAAGTAATATCGCACTGATACTGAGCGGCTCTTTGGATCTCTTGGTCTATGTCTCCTGTAATCACACCTACAGAGTAGCCTAAAAACTCATAGAGCCTTCCCATATCCTCCCCATCTCTTTTGGCTAGATAGTCATTCACTGTGACAACATGCACACCTTTGCCAACCATAGCATTAAGAACAACTGCCAAAGTTGCCACCAAGGTTTTCCCTTCGCCAGTTTTCATCTCGGCAATTTGCCCTTCGTGCAAAACCATCCCACCAATAAGCTGGACATCGTAGTGGCGCAAGCCCAAGACTCTTTTAGAGACCTCTCTCGTAATAGCAAAAGAGTCATTTAAAACATCTTCTAGACTCTTTTTTTCTGTAACTACACTCTCTTTAAGATCTAGAAAACTCTGTTTAAGATCTTCGTCTGATAACGGCTCATATTGCTCTTCTAAGGCATTAATTGCCCCTACTCTTTTTTTATACTTTTTGAGTATTCGATCGTTTTTGGTGCCAAACATTTTTCCTATTACATCTAACATTAAGCTCTTCTTTATAAAAATTTTTACTATTTTAACAAAATAAATATTTTGCTAAGATTGGCTTATGAAAACCAATATAAAATCAGTAATCTTTGTTTGTTTAGGCAATATTTGTCGCTCTCCTTTGGCAGAAGGTATTGGGAAAAAGCTAGCCAAAGATCTTGGGCTAGACCTTATCATTAGTTCAGCTGGTACAGGACCTTGGCATGTGGGCGAGCCCCCTTGTAGTGACTCTATCAAAGTGGCGAGAGGCAACGGCATTGATATCTCCTTTCAAAGAGCAAAACAGATCTCAAAAAATGATTTTGACACCTACGATTTAGTGATTGTTATGGATAGAAAAAATAGAGAAGATCTTGACGCAAGGGGGCTTTTTGGATCGAGACAAATAGGAGATTTTGGATTAGATTCTGCGGATATTCCTGACCCCTATTTTTTTGATGGCTTTGAAGGCTTCGATAAAGTCTTCTCAATGATTGAGACAGGAGTTCTCAACCTGTTTACAGAGATAAAGGATAAAAAATTAGAGGTATAGAGAGTTTTGAAAATTTAGTAGAGGCACTACAACTCCTTCCTACAATTGGGAAAAAAAGTGCAAGATCTTTAGCCTACTATATGGTGGCAAAGGACAATTTTGGAGCTTTAAAAATTGCTCACTCCATAGAAAAAGCTATTGGTAGTGTTCAAAAATGTGTCAAATGCAAAAGCCTCAGCGAGCACGAACTGTGCGATGTGTGCAGTGACGAAGAGCGAGAGAAAGACACCATCTGTATCGTAAGCTCCTCTAAAGATATATTAGTTATTGAAGAGAGCGGATTTTATCATGGGCTCTATTTTGTGTTTGAATCCATTGAAAGCGATGACGCTTTAAGGCTTTTAGAGATGGCGCGAGAAGGGGAGGTAAAGGAGATTATTTTTGCCTTTCCTCCCTCTATTCAAAATGACGCTCTTATCTTTTTTTTGGAAGAGAAACTCAAGATCTTGGATGTCACTTTTAGCAAAATTGCCCAAGGAGTGCCCACAGGGGTCAACCTAGAAAATGTCGATGCAATGTCCCTTTCTAGAGCTTTAGAGTCGAGGGTAAAAATATAAATTTAACAAATACCTTGTAAAAAATAAGAAACTTTGGTTATAATTCGGCCACTTACTTAAAGTTACCTCTTAAATATTAGAAAATCTGTTTTTTATGAGGTCCCTTTAGAAACACAATCAACTTATCAGAAAATCAAAGAATTAGGGTAAATCAAAAATTATGGCTGAAAACAACACTTCAAACACCGCAAAAGAGAAAAAAGAGGGCTCTCACGCCAAAAGAGGCAACCGAACGCACAAACCTGTAAGCGGCCTGACAATCGAAGAGCTACGAACTAAAAAGCTAGAAGAGCTTGTTGATATTGCACACAAACACGGTGTAGACACACCCAACGACTACAAACGACAAGATCTTATGTTTGAAATTCTCAAACACCAAGTCACCCAAGGGGGCTATATTCTTCTAAGTGGTATGTTAGAGATCTTGCCTGATGGCTACGGATTTTTGCGGGCTTTAGACTTTAACTTCTCCAATACAAACAACGATGCCTATGTCTCTAATACACAAATTAGAAAATTTGGTCTAAGAACAGGGGATGTGGTTACAGGGCAAGTGCGATCACCAAAAGATCAAGAGCGGTATGCTGCACTTTTAAAGATAGAAGCCATCAACTACCTTCCAGTAGAAGAGAGCAAAAAAAGACCTCTATTTGATAACCTTACCCCTCTATATCCCGAAGAGCAGTTTAAAATGGAATATGGCTCCATGAAGCTTACTGGAAGAATTATAGATCTCTTTACCCCTATCGGAAAGGGACAAAGAGGGCTTATCGTAGCGCCACCTAGAAGCGGAAAAACTGAGCTCTTAAAAGAGCTAGCCCACGGTATAGAGAAAAATCATCCAGAGATTGTTCTCGTGGTTCTACTGGTGGACGAAAGACCCGAAGAGGTCACAGACATGGAGCGTTCAGTTAAGGGCGAAGTGTTTAGCTCCACTTTTGATATGCCAGCACAAAACCATGTGCGAACCGCTGAGCTTGTGATTGAAAAAGCAAAAAGAATCGTAGAGACCAACAAAGATGTTGTTATTTTACTTGACTCCATCACAAGACTAGCAAGAGCCTACAACACCGTCACCCCATCAAGCGGAAAAGTACTCTCAGGGGGTGTAGATGCCAACGCTTTGCATAAACCAAAAAGATTTTTTGGTGCAGCTAGAAACATCGAAAATGGCGGAAGCCTCACAATTATGTCTACAGCCCTTGTAGATACAGGAAGCAAAATGGACGAGGTCATCTTTGAAGAGTTCAAAGGAACAGGCAACATGGAAGTGATCTTGAGCCGAAACATTGCAGATAGAAGAATCTATCCTGCTATTGATGTGGTTAAATCTGGCACAAGAAAAGAGGAGCTCTTGCACAAACCAGGAAACCTACAAAAAGTTTGGGCCCTTAGAACTGCCATGACACAAATGAACAACGAAGTAGAGGCGCTCAAATTTATCTACTCCAAAATGCAGATGACCCAAGACAATGATGAGTTTTTAGCAAAAATGAATGAACAACAATAATAAAATATGCTTGACACAGTTTGAAAAAAGGTATTAAAATTATTAAATTGAAAATAATTATCAATTTAATAATTATTTAAGTTGATAACCGTTATCATCCATTAAATATTTTTTAAAGAACTTATGGATAAGCATCTATGTGCTGCTACAAAACTCATTGAGCTGCTACAAAGTAACACCTTTTCTACTACTTTAGATCTAGACCTTGACAGCTCTTTTACCAAACTTGTCTATCATAGAATGATTCCAAAAAACAACGATAAAACAGTTATTTGCCACCAAGATAAGATAGAGGTAAAACAAGAGGGGAAAAAAGATCTTACAATTTTTGCCAGATGGCAAGATGTAGATACATCAACGCTCTATGAAGTTGATCACTCCATAGAGAAAGCAGGAAAAACAATCTCTAATAGTTGCAACAGAGTCTATCTAGTCTTTCCAAAAAGCGATAATTTTAAAAAACATATCAATATTTTACACACTGGCATCAAAGAGGATGAACAGATAAAACTAGTTCCCTACTCTTTTAGCTTTTGTAGCAATAGATCTAATAAAATATCTGCATAAAACAGCTTTTCTAAGAGGAGTTTACTTCACTCCTCTTATAGCATTTAAAAGTAGTCCTACAGTTGTTCCATTATGAAGTAATGAAGTCATAACAGGAGAGAGTTTTCCTAAAGTTGCGCCTAATAAAATGGCACTGTTAGCGCCAACGGTTATCTTGTAGTTTGTCTCTACAAGTTCCATTGTTCTATTGGCAATTCGTTTGGCACTAACAAGCTCTTTAATATCATCTCTTAATAATGAGATATCAGCGCTGGCTTTGGCAATATCAGCACCCTTTGCCATACTAATGCCTACATGGGCTTTCATAAGTGCTGGTGCATCATTAATGCCATCACCTACAAAACAGAGTTTTTTCCCAGCGTCAACAAGTTCTTGAACAATCTCTGCTTTTTCAATTGGTTTAAGATCACAATAGACCTCATCAATCCCCACCTCTTTAGCAATCTCTAACGCTCTATCCTCATTATCACCCGTGAGCATAACAATATTTTCAACACCTAAGGATTTAAGATCTCTAATTGTCTCTTTTGCATTCTCTCTTACTTCGTCGTTAAGCGTAATCATTCCTAAAAGTTGCTTATCAAAACCGATAAACAAAAGGATTTTTCCCTCTCTCTCTTTTTGGGTAATTTTCTCTTTGTGTCCATTAAAATCGATCTTTTCATCATCTTCTAAAAAGTGTCTACTTCCAATAACAACTCGTTTTCCATCCACCTCTGTTGCCACTCCATGAGCTACTATAAACTCCACCTCATCGTGGTGAATATGAACAAACTCTTTTTTTCTTGCAGCGTCTACAACTGCTTGGGCAACAGGATGAAAATAGTGCTCTTCTGCTGAAGCAGCGAGGTTTAAGATCTTCTCCTCACTCCAATCATCACAAAAAGAGATAACATCACTCACTTCTAGATCTCCTTTGGTAAGAGTCCCAGTCTTATCAAAAACAAAGGTATCTACTTCACTTAAATTTTCTAAAATAGAGGCACCCTTAACCATAACGCCCTCTTTACCAAGTTTACTAATGCTAGATTTAAAAGCAACAGGAGTAGCTAGTTTTAACGCGCATGAATAGTCAGCTTGAAGCACTGAAGCTACTCTTTCAAGATCTTTTGTAGCTAGATAGGAAAATCCAGCTAGAGAAAGAGTCACTGGTACTAGTTTATCAGCTAAGGAGTTGGCTCTCTCTTGGGTTTTAGACTTCTCTTTTAGAGAGTTCTCAATGTATTCACTCACCCTAGCTGTAGCAGTTTCTGCCCCAACGCTCTCTGCCCAGATCTTTACTCTTCCCTCTTCTAAAACAGTTCCAGAGAGCACTCTGTCTCCTCTTTGTTTTTTCTGCCCTAAAGACTCTCCTGTCATAGAAGCGGAGTTAATCACACAAACTCCCTCTGTAATATGCCCATCAACGGGGATTACATCCCCTGCATTGACAACAACTAAATCGCCTACTTTTAAAGAGTTAAAAGGGACTTCTACCTCAACTAAGTCCTTGAGTATCCACACCTTTTCTACATCAGGCTTTATTAACTCTTTAAGGAGCTCATCACTTTTTTGCTCTACAGAGTGTTCTATATACTCTCCTAGTTCTAAAAGCAAATTGGTACTATTGGCAGCTATTAAGTCTCCACGATAGAGACTAATACCTACTGCTAGTGACTCTAAGACAGTAGAGTTAACCCCTTCTGTGACGAGATCTTTAGCCCCCTCTAAAAGCAAAGGAGAGACAGCAACTGTGGTCACAACTTTTCCAGCTCTTTTAGGAATTAAAGAGGAGATTGCCAAAGAGGAGGCAGAGCGAACAATGCCATTTTTGCTTAATTGCTTATCCTCATAAACTTTTGTCTCTTTGTAAGCGTCAATATCAATAGCTAAGATTGTATCAATATCTTTTTGTGTGGCTTTTGAGTTAAACACAACTGTACAGCTACTATTTTTAATATTGACACTAGCGTTTTTTACTATCTCTAGTGCTCTAATCTTCTCTAAAAAGAAAGTTTTATTAAGAGTCTCATCAATATATTCTGATTTAAGTCTAACTCTTAACGGGGTTTGATGGATTACTCTCAATTTTCCCTCTCAGCTTCTACTTCCGCTTTCGCATCTTCAAATCGCTCTTTCATCTCCTCTACGCCACCTGTAGTTAGCTCGCTCAGTTTAGCAAAGCTTTTAAAGATCTTTTTTTGCACATCTTCATTGGTTAAGATATATGTTGCCGCAGCACCAATAAGTGCACCTTTGAGCAGATCATTGCCACCAACTCCTGAAAGAAAACTATTTTGGTTTTGCAACCCATTTGGATTGATAGATTGATTTTGATTATTGTTGATATATGGATTGTTATTTAGATTCTGGTTCTGATTCATCTTTGATTCCTTTTTCTGTCATATAAACTCCTGTAAACCCTAAAGCTAAAATTCCTAGTGCATTAAGATTACTTCTAGAAGGATTACTTAAAATATTTGCTATCTCCACAGCTGCCCCTGTTGCTATTGCCCCTTGCAGACCTCTTTTTACAGCCATTTTAGAGATTGTCTTCACATCTTTTGTTCTTGTAGCAGTAGCCGCTCCAGCCGTTACTGCTGAGGCGATACCACCACTTAAAATATAGGTACCAGTGTGCCTATAACTCCCAACATTAATCAGCGGATTACTCACTCTTAGCTTCTTTTTTCTCTTTAGCTGTGGTCTTTTTCACACAATCAGCTGTTGCTTTTAAAGCTTTACTGCTATTATCAACTTTTCCTTTAACATAGTC
>JAABTA010000093.1 GCA_011390075.1 Helicobacteraceae bacterium
ATGTTAAAGTTTCATAAAATTTTTCTATAATGGAAGTAAAGCATGAACTCGAATCAAAAGATTACCTTTATTATTTTTTCGATGGTCTCCATTTTGACAATTGTTATTGTCATTTTTGTGGCTCTTGGCTCAAGAGAGAATGGTTATGATGGAGCTAGAAGCAAGGCATACCTTACTGCTGAGATTGTTAAAAACTCTCTCACTTCTCACATGGTCAATGGGATCATGGATAAACGAGATACTTTTTTAGAGAGTATGCGCAAGCTCAATACCGTTGAAGATCTCTGGATTGTACGATCGCAGAATGTTTCAAAGCAGTTTGGTCCTCCGCACCTTAATGAAGACCCAAGAGATGATATAGACAAAGAGGTTTTGCAAACAGGCAAGGAGCATACAGAGATTGAGGAATCCATAAAAAAAGCAAGTCTTAGAATTACAATTCCTTATATTGCCTCCTCTAAAGACAAACCAAACTGTCTCACCTGCCATGACGCAAAAGAGGGAGAAGTTTTAGGGGCTATCTCATTAAAATTTGATATTCAAGACGATAGGGTCTCTAGCTTAGTGACGCTCTTTAAAATTATTGGTGTGGCGTTTGTCTTTTTAATTGTGATTGTTACCTTTATTAGCAAAAAAATAAAACCATACACCTCTGCTTTTGACTCAATTACAGATACCTTAAAGCAGGTTCATGATGGCAACTACCATGTGCGAGCAGGTGAGGGAACCTTTAAAGAGGACAAAGAAGCTTCCATGTGGCTCAATGAGATTATCGAAAAACTAGAAACTGTGCTCACAGGAATTGAGAAAAACCTCACAGCTTTTGTACACAATAGAAATACCAATGTCAATAACGATAAACTCTTAAGCGCTAAAGAGATCATCCAAGATATCTCCAATATCTATAGCTTTAAAAAGACAATTGAAACAGATGTCTATAAAGAAGATGTCTATTATAGATTAGTGCAAGTCCTAGAAAATAATCTAGAAATTAAAAACCTCACAATTTTTGAAAATGACTTAGTAAAAGATGAGCGAAAAGTTGTTTATCAAAGTAAAGAGGGCAATGTTTGCTGTGGGCTCAAGAAAAATGTAAAAGATCTTTGTCGGGCTGAGCGAACTAATACTATTGTTCTTTCAGACAACTTCCCAGAGATCTGTAGATCTGCAACTTGCAAAGAGACTCACTATGTCTGTGTTCCTTTCCATGTGAGTGAACAAAGAAGTCTGACTCTGAGTATCTACTGCGATACTAAAGAGAGCCTAAAACACACGAAATACCAAATTGGAATTATTAAAAAATATCTCGAAGAGGCAAAACCGATTATTGAAAGCAGAATGCTTATGGATGTCCTCAGAGAGAGAAACTACATCGATGGTCTCACAGGACTCTATAATCGTAAATATCTTGATGATTTCATTGAGAAAAAACTCCCTAAAGAGTTAGACGAGGGAATGACATACGCCGTAATGCTCCTAGACATTGACTACTTTAAAATGGTCAACGACACCTATGGCCATGACGCTGGAGATGCTATCTTGCAAAAACTTTCCAATACAATGAAAGAGGCGGTAGGAGACGATGATTTTGTTATCCGTTTTGGTGGAGAAGAGTTTGTTATCTTAATGAGAAATCCAACAGAAGAGAGCGCAGAAGAGTTAGCACTTAGAATTAACCAAGAGTTTGAGAAGATTGATTTTACATTCGACAACCAAACATTTAGTAAAACTGTTAGTATTGGTTATGCTTTCTTCCCAGAAGATACCCCTCAGATCTGGAAATGTATTAAGTTTGCAGATCTCTGCCTCTACAATGCAAAAGACACAGGAAGAAATAAAGTGATACGATTTACAAAAGACCTCATCAAAGGTAAAGAGGGTAAAGCATATTAATCTGTAAAAGCTTTGCTCATAACGAGCAAAGCTTCTACACTATTTTGCCATCGACTCAAGATAGTCTTGGTAGTTCATATTCTCTAGTTTCTCAATTTTTGTTTCTACTGCTTTTAACAAGCTTTTTTTATACTCACTCACCTGCGTTCGTATCTCATCTGAGCCTACTCCCAAGATCTGTGTAGCCAAAATTCCTGCATTTTTTGCGCCATTAATAGCAACCGTCGCAACAGGCACTCCCCCTGGCATCTGGACAATAGACAAAAGAGAGTCTAGACCATCTAATGATGATGTCTTTACAGGCACACCAATTACAGGAAGAGGTGTCAGCGAAGCCACCATTCCAGGAAGATGGGCAGCCCCACCTGCTCCTGCGATAATAACTTTAAGCCCTCTCTTTTCTGCACTTTTTGAGTATTCTACCAATCTATCAGGTGTTCTATGGGCAGAAACAATAGTGACCTCAAAACAGATACCAAACTCTTCACATATTTTTGCTGCAGCTTGCATTACAGGAAGATCTGAGTCGCTTCCCATAATAATGCCAACTAATGGAGTGCTCATATTTTTATGCTCCCTTTAATCTTTAAAATATCTTTGGCTCTCATTGCTCTTTCTAGGGCAACTGTGATATCATCATCTAAAACTGTCACATGTCCCATTTTTCTAAATGGTTTTGTGACATCTTTTCCATAAAAATGAAACGAGAGGCAAGGAATTGCTAAAGCTTCTTGAATTCCCTCAATAATTGGCTCCCCTTCGTATCCAACCTCTCCTAAAAGATTGACCATCACAGAAGCAGAGAGAAGTTTGGTAGAACCTAGTGGCAAATTGGTGACAGCTCGAATAATTTGTTCAAATTGCGATGTGGCACACGACTCCACAGTGTAGTGACCAGAGTTGTGCGGTCTTGGAGCAATTTCGTTGACTAAGATCTCTCCACTCTTGGTTAAAAACATCTCCACACCAAAAATACCAACACCATCTAAAGCTTTAATAGACGCAGTTGCTATCTCTATAACCTTTTTCTCTATCTCACTATCAATTCTTGCAGGAGCCATCACGCTATCACAAATATTTACCCGCTCATCAAAAAGCATCTCAACCACAGGATAGCAAGAGATCTCTCCCTCAATATTTCTAGCAACAATGACTGCTAGCTCTTTTTCGATATCGACGAGCTCTTCTATAAAAGATTCTGCCTCAATAGCACTGGAAATATCCTCTTGTGTCTTTAAAAGCAAAACACCTTTGCCATCATACCCGCCTCTTCTTGCTTTTTGGATCACAGGGAAACCAAAGCTTTCGAGATCTCTTGTTTCTAAGATCTTTTTGTATGCTGGCACAGGGATACCTTTGGCATCAAGGAGTTTTTTTTGTTGATATTTGTCTTGGATAAGCTCTAGTACATACGGAGATGGGTGAATATTATGCCCCCCATCGTAGAGTTTTTTAAGAATAGAGGTCTCGACATTTTCCAGTTCAAAAGTGGTGACATCGCTCTCTCTTACAAGCTGTTCTATCTTATGAGTGTCATGAAAGCCACCTATGATTTGTCTGTCAGAGACCTGCGCAGCTGGGCAGTTAGGCGTTGGGTCTAGGATAGTTACAAAAAACCCCATCTTTTTAGCTTTTTGAGACATAATTTTCCCAAGCTGTCCCCCACCAATAATTCCAATTTTTAAATTTGAATAGTTAAAATCTTTGTTCATTCATCTCCAATATTTATAGTAACATCTGCACATCGGAAACAATACATTTTCCGCCGTATCGTTTGATAAAACCTCTTACATCCTCTTTGATCTTTTCAAACACTTCCTCTTCGCACACCGTAAAAAGGTAGTTATTGCTCCCCACATCTGTGACATCATCGGCAGATTTAAGGCCATGGATTCCATACCCTTCTATATCTCGTATAACAGTATATCCAGTAATATCTGCTCTTGAAAGCAACTCTAACAGCCTATTTAAATAGACAGACTCAACAATAATCTCAACTTTTTTCATTTGTTTCATGATACGCTCCAAAAGATATCGATAAAAAAGTAGTATAGCGGAATACCTAAAGCGATGTTAAAAGGAAAGGTCACCGCCAGGCTTAGTGGCAAATAGATACTTGGATTTGCCTCAGGCACAGAGAGCCTCATAGCCGCAGGCACAGCAATATAAGAGGCGCTCCCACTTAAAAGTGCTAATAAAAATGCGTCCCCTTTTGAAAGTTCAAAAAGATAGGCAACTCCCATAGCAACCGAGGCATTAAAAACTGGCATGGCAATAGCAAAAATAATAAGAAAAAATCCTAACTTTTTAAGCTCATAAATCCTCTTTGCAGCCACAAGCCCCATATCTAATAGGAAAAATGCCAACATCCCTTTAAACAAAGCCCCAAAAAGTGGCTCCATAGAGTTCCAACCCTTCTCTCCTGTAACAATACCAATAAACAGCGCCCCCATAAGCAGATAGACCGATGGGTTTAAAAAGGCTTCTTTAAAGATCTCTTTCCAGTCTGTTTGGGTATTTTCTTCGCTGGAATTTTTTGCAACCAAAGCAGCAAACACCAGACCAATGACAATAGCAGGAGACTCCATAAGTGTCATCGCTGCAACCATATACCCACCATACTCCACGCCCACAGTTTGCAAATAGGTGATCCCCGTAATAAATGTGACAGCACTAATAGATCCATAAGTAGCAGCAACGGCTAAAGCATTATAACTATCGAGCTTTATCCGAAGAATAAAATAGCTGTATATGGGAACAAGAATAGCCATAAACACAGCCAGCCCCAAAGCTTTAAATACATACATATCAAGCCCACTTTGAGAAAGCTCGTATCCTCCATGCAACCCTATAGCAATCAAGAGATATAAAGAGAAAAGTTTTGGCAATGGTTGAGGAATGGTTAAA
>JAABTA010000094.1 GCA_011390075.1 Helicobacteraceae bacterium
CCATATCCAAGAAGCGCTCACTCATGCAGATTCGTTGGAGCGATTGGCACTCTTTATGCTTTACACTTTAGGGCTTCGTATATCAGAACTAAGTGCAATAAGAGTCAGTGACATACAGAGCCAATGGATCAAGGTTTTTGGTAAAGGGAGTAAGGAGCGAATGCTACCTATCTTGCCTGAACTGAGAGTAGAGATTGATAGGTTTATCAATTCTTTTGGGGCTAAAGAGTATCTTTTTGAGGTAGAAAATAAGAAATTAAGTGAGAATCAATTAAGATACAAAATAGACAAATTATTTAAAAAAATAGGGATAAAAGTGACGCCACATCAGCTAAGACACTCCTTTGCAACAGATCTTTTAAATAGTGGTGCAAGAATTACAGATGTAAGCGAACTTTTAGGCCATAGTGCTCTTTCTACTACTGAAATCTATACAAAACTCTCCTCCTCTTTAAAACTTAAAAACTATTTAAACGCCCACCCTTTGTGCAAAGAGTCGTAATGAACTTGAATATCCGAAAGAGAGTTGAGCAGTTTCTCGTTACCATTTTAAAAATTGGGCATATCTCTATCTATATTGAGGGTAGTAAATTTATGGTTTTTACTACAATTGTTCAAAATAGAAAAATAGTCCATAGCGAGCATAGAATGTTTGATGTTTTGGGTAACAATGACTCACCCAAAGTAATGAAAGACTTTTTTAAAAGCTTTTACGACAGAGTAAAATATGCCTATGTCTCTACTTTTATTGACTCAACCAACCAAGGTGTTGTGCAAGGATGTACAGATACTGCTTTGCATGAGTTGGGGCTAGATATGAACTCTTTGGTCAAGGTGTGTATTAAAGACAGATGGATGGTCTATACAAATATATACGAGATTGATAGAGTACAAGAGCGCTATAAGGCAATCTATGGAGTGGATTATATCTTTCCAATGGAAGCAATTATCGAACAAAAAAAGCCTCAAGATAAAGAGAATCAAACCACGCTCTATATGATGAATAATCAAAACTCTGCAACACTCACAATCTACAAAAATAACGAACTTCTCTATAGCTCTCATTTTCTTTTTGATGACAAAGATGACTCTTTGATTTCGCCTGATGATTTAGATGGTTCAGAAAAAGAGGAGGATCCTATCGATGATGACGCAGACGAAGATCTTGATAATCTTGATATGGACGAAGAGGGTTTAGACGATCTTGAAGATATGGATAGCTCTATGGACGATATTGAAGATCTTGATGATTTTGTTGTCGAAGAAGATGACGATAGTGATATAGAAAATGATGATGGCTCTGATGAGATCCAAAGCGAACAAGATCTCAAAAAAGAGCTCTTGCTTTTTGATTTTGTAGATAACTCATTGAGAGATTACTATAAAAATCCTAGCTACAAAAGTGATTTTATTACCGAGGCTTTTATTTTAGACACTTGCAAATGCAGTGTTGGGTTAAAAAAACACATTAAAGAGATGTTTTTTTTAGAGCCAAAGATTTTGAGTTTAGATCTTGGAGAATCTCTATGCGAACTCTCAAGACTCGAGGCAGAGGCAAATGAACAGATATAGTTTTATTAAACCAAGAGAGAAAAAACTCTTTAGACTCGACTCGCAAATTTGGGTGCTTTTTCTCTTTTTAGTCTCCTCTTTATATATTGTTGTGCAGATTATCTTTGTCATTATGAAAGGGTATATAGAGGCTTCTACCATTGATTATATAGAGAGAAAAAATGAGCTTGACCAAAAGATCTATGTGTTAGAGGAGAATATAAAGCTTATAAAGGCCCAAGAGGAGCTTCATGGAAAAATTATCGACAGAAATAAGATAGTGGCCGATAGCGTCTCTAGTCTTTTCGAGCTCGTTCCTGACTCTATCTATCTTACAGAAACAGTTATTCATAAAGACAAACTGATTCTCAAGGGCTTTACTCCTTCAAAAGAGGTGTATAACTATATGCTTTTACCACCACTCAAGTCAATTTTTAGCAAAACAAAAACAGGATTTTTTCCAAGAGAGAATGGTTGGTATAGCTTTGTGAGTGAGAGCAGTTCGGAAAAAGAGAGTATTTATGAAAAAAATTGACTCTTATGCAATTGATGTAAATAAAGCCCTTATTTTTACTATTGTCTCTATTGTCATTACTGTGATATCTATTGCTCTTTTTATTGTGCCTACAATGGAGCAGTTTAAGGTGAGTAAAATTACCAATCGTCACGCAACCAAACGGTTTTTGGATACGAAACAGTACTATGAACAGAGATTAGAGGAGCTCCAAGTGCTTAAAAGCAGAAATAAAAAAGCAATAGAGGCTTTGCATAAAGGCTTTATTGAAGAAGACCTTCAAAAATATATGAATAATTATCTCTCCAATATCTCCTTGAGTGCCACAGATCTTGAAAATAGAGGAGCCTACTTTTACTCAAGAGATATCAATATCTCAGGGGAGTTTCCGTCTCCAGAGAAGTTTTTTGAGTCTGTAAAAAATTTGAATGCGTATGGGAATTTGATCAATATTGAGTTTCCAATTGTAATGCAGAGCAAAGAAGGGCACAATCTTACCATCTCCTTCCCTTTAAGGACATACACCCTTAAAGATCTTAATGGTACTTTTAATTTGCAGTAGTAATAGAAATTATGCTATTGTATTTGGATGATAACTAAAAAAAGAGCAATATTTTCTGGTATTTTTGTTATTTTAAGCCTGCTTTTTTTCTTTCTTGCTAATAATGGCTTGGGAAAATTTGATGAAAAGAGTAATGAGTATTTTGAAAGCTCTTTAAAAAAAGCTGCTATCAGTTACGCTACAGTGCGAGGGGTAAACTCCATTGTTTCAGTTATTAAAGAGTCTAAAGTAGATATGGCGCCAGCTGGTGTGGGGCTCAGTGTTGCAGCAGGGCAAGTGCTAGACCCACTTGATGATATGACAGAGAGAGTCTCTGATGTTTTAGTTATGGCTATAGTTGCTTTAGGGATTGAAAAGATCTTTTTTGAGATTGTTAGTGGGTATGGATTTACTGTTTTAGCTATTATTGCTTTATGTATTGCCCTTGTGCCACTTTTGCCTTTAGGCGTAGGCAATAGAGCGTATGTTTTTTTTCTTAAGTTAATGACAGTTGTTCTAGTTTTGAGACTCTTGCTCCCTATCTCTGCTACACTGTCTCAATACTTTCATGACACTATTTTTAGTGAAAAAATAGAGCGAAGCAAACTAGTGCTTAGTGAGATCTCATCAAAAGAGATCCCAATGGAGATACCAAAGACCAATGACTCCTTTTTAGAAAAAATAAAAAATAGCTACTCGCAAGTGTCTCTTAAGAGTGCTCAGATCGCAGAGGTTTTTTCCAATATAAAAAACAATATGTCTGATATCATTACAGCTCTAGTGGAGCTTACAACTGTCTATGTTTTTTCGTTTCTTTTAGAGGTTATTCTCATCCCTGTAGGGGTGTTTCTTTTTATTTTTAAAGGTTTAAAGGTGTTTTTTAGATATGAGCTTTAATATAGATCTAAATCAATTGTTTGGTCAAGCTACTCTTTTTTCTATTGTGGTAGTTGTTGCCTTTGTGCTTTACTATATCTTTAAGAGATACATTCTAGAGTTAGCAACAAAACTTGCCCGTAAAAGTCGGATTAAGTGGGATAATCACCTAGTGGAGAGCGGTGTATTAGAAAAGCTTGTGCTGCTTATTCCTATAATGGTTTTTTCTTACTCATTACAATTTTTTCCAGAGAGTTTTTCCAAGCCTGTGGGGCAGATTATTGGCTTTTTATCGGCCATTATTTTTATTTTGGCATTTGATAAAGTACTCAATACCGTGTTGCGGGTTTACAATACCTATCCCATCTCTAATGAAAAACCAATCAAGGGCTATATTCAGCTGGTGAAAATTCTTGTCTATCTTCTTGGTATTATTGTTGCCATCTGTCTTTTAGTTGGGATCTCTCCTTGGGGGGTTCTGAGTGGTTTAGGGGCGCTTACGGCTATCTTGATGTTTGTTTTTAAAGACACGATTCTCTCTTTAGTTGCTAGTGTGCAAATTACTGCTAATGATCTTTTTAAGGTAGGAGACTGGATAGAGGTTCCAGGATTTGGTGCAGATGGTACGGTGATTGATATTGCACTTCACTCTGTGAAGGTGGAAAATTTTGATAAAACAATTGTCAATATTCCAACTTATAAGTTTTTAGATGTGGGCATCAGGAACTGGCGTGGTATGGAGATGAGTGGTGGCAGAAGAATCATGAGACAGCTTCTTATTGATACGCATACTATTCGTTTTGCCACACAAGAGGACATTGCTAGATATCAAAATATTGAGATCTTACAAGAGTATCTTAAGACAAAAGCAGAGGTTATCCATGCTCCTAAGGGTGATCCTCTCAATAAAAGAGAGCTTACTAATATTGGCACCTTCCGAGCCTATGTGAAAGAGTATCTTATAAGGCATCCTAAAATTAATAATTTAGAGTTCACCTTTTTAGTAAGACAGCTTCAGTCTGAGGGGAGGGGTGTGCCTATTCAGGTGTATGCCTTTGCTAATGATAATAGATGGGCAGCGTATGAAGATATCCAGTCAGATATTTTTGATCACTTAATCGTTGCCGCAAAAGAGTTCGGTTTAGAGCTATTTCAAGAACCTACTGGAGATTTCTCTTGTATCAAGAGCCAAATAAAGAGATAGAGACCACAGAAAAGCTCACGGCTCTTTGTTCTTTTTATGTCGCAAGTGTCGCCAAGTTGCTTACCTTTTTTCCAGTAATTCTTTTTGTAGTTCTTCTATGGCT
>JAABTA010000095.1 GCA_011390075.1 Helicobacteraceae bacterium
TCTCACCGCTTCTGTGGCTCATAATAGTTGTATAGTTGTTTCTTTGAGCCAATCTTACTGTTTGCATTGTTTCTGTGATTGAGCCAATTTGATTAGGTTTAATCAATATTGAGTTGGCAATACTCTTCTCAATTCCCTCTGCTAGTATGGCTTTATTAGTAACAAACAGATCATCACCAACAAGTTGGACTTTATCCCCTAAGATCTCAGTCAGGTACTTCCAGCCTTCCCAGTCTCCCTCGTCAAGTCCATCTTCAATGGAGACAACTGGGTATTTAGCAACCATATCAGCAAGATAGTCAGACATCTCTTTACTTGAGAGCTCCCTTCCCTCTGCTTCTAAAATATACTTGCCATCTTTGTAAAACTCGCTAGAGGCAACATCCATAGCAATATTAAAATGTTCAGCTGGTTTGTAGCCAGCCTCTTTTATTGCAACCATTAAAAGCTCAATAGGCTCAACATTATTTTGAAGATTTGGAGCAAAACCACCCTCATCTCCCAAAGAGGTGGACTCTCCTTGTTTTTTTAAGATCTTTGCAAGAGTATGAAACACTTCTGCACTGGCTCTAATGGCCTCTTCAAAGCTATCAAAACCTGTTGGCATAATCATATACTCTTGAAAGTCAATACTATTATTGGCATGGC
The DNA here is from genome assembly GCA_011390075.1 of Helicobacteraceae bacterium. GTDB lineage: Bacteria > Campylobacterota > Campylobacteria > Campylobacterales > SZUA-545 > JAABTA01. The sequence goes on from JAABTA010000095.1 coordinate 649, forward strand.
TACCCCCATTAATCACATTGAGCATAGGGGTTGGAAGCACACAGGCATTGGCGCCACCAAGGTATCTATACAGAGGCACACCTAAACTACTAGCCGAAGCTCTTGCCACGGCCATCGACACACCCAAAACGGCATTAGCCCCTAGTTTTGAGTAGTTTTGGCTGCCATCAAGATCTTTCATGACAGAGTCAATAAAGCCTTGATCAAATGGCTCTAATCCAATAATCTCTTCTGCAATATCATTATTTACATTCTCAACAGCTTTAAGCACCCCTTTGCCTAAAAACCTGTCATCTGCATCTCGTAGTTCCAACGCCTCTCTTGAGCCTGTGCTGGCTCCACTTGGAACAATTGCCTGCCCAACACTGCCATCTGAGAGTGTCACTGTAGCTTTTACTGTTGGGTTTCCTCTAGAATCCATTACCTCTTGTGCGTACACATTATCAATATAGACCATCATTATTTATCCTCTTCATTTTCTTGTGAAACTTTGCCTATTTCAGGTAGGTCAAATCCCATATTCTCTTTAATAGCTTTCTCGATTTCCGCTGCTATCTCTAAATTCTCTTTTAAAAAGGCTTTTGCCTTCTCTCTTCCTTGCCCTAATCGTACATCTTTGTAGCTAAACCATGTACCACTTTTATCGACTACATCTAGTTTGATACCATAGTCAATGAGCTCTCCCTCTTTACTAATTCCTTCTCCAAACATCACATCAAACTCGGCTTGTTTAAACGGAGGTGCCACTTTATTTTTGACTAATTTTGCTTTGACTCTATTACCAATAGGCTCATCCCCTTGCTTAAGGGTCTGAATTCTTCGCACATCAATTCTTACAGAAGCGTAGAATTTAAGGGCATTTCCCCCTGTGGTTGTCTCGGGAGAGCCATAGCCTGTCATCCCTATTTTCATTCTTATTTGGTTAATAAATAAAATTGTGGTGCCCATCTTATTGGCAATAGCCGTAAGTTTTCTTAGGGCTTGAGACATAAGTCGAGCTTGCAGACCAACATTTTGATCTCCCATCTCTCCCTCTATCTCTTTTTTTGGAGTCAGAGCAGCCACAGAGTCAATAACAACAAAATCAACTGCTCCACTTCTAGCCACAGTTTCCACAATGTCAAGTGCTTGCTCTCCATAGTCTGGCTGGGAAACAAGAAGATTTTCAATGTCAACTCCAAGATTTTTGGCATATTTTACATCCAAAGCGTGCTCTGCATCAATAAAAGCACAGGTGCCACCCATCTTTTGTGCTTCTGCGGTAATTTGGAGCGCTAGGGTAGTTTTACCAGAACTCTCAGGGCCATAGACCTCTAAAATTCTGCCTTTAGGAACGCCACCAATTCCCAGTGCAATATCCAGCCCTAAGCTACCTGTGCTAATAGATTCCATCTCTTCTAGGGGCTTGTCTCCAAGCTTCATGAGAGTTCCCTTGCCGAAAGCTCTGTCTATAGCTTTGATAGCAGCATCAAGTGCTTTTTCTTGGTTTGCATCCATTTAGTTCGCCTTAAGTATAAAGTTTATTAATTTTACACTTTTTGAGTTTAACCAACGAGTTATATATCAATTTGTAAACAAAAGTATGTCTAATTGTCAACAACTTTATTACGGCCACTGTTTTTTGCCTCATACATCGCTTTATCAACACGGTTTAAAAAGTCTACTTCTGCTTCATCTTTCAACTTTTGAGAGACCCCTAAACTAATAGTCACATCGCCAACATCATCAAATTGATTTTTTTCTACTTTTGATCGAATATGCTCTGCCAATGTCTTTGCGCCCTCTAAAGCGGTATCGGTAGTAAGAATAATAAACTCCTCTCCTCCCCACCGAACAAAATAATCACTCTTTCTCAGATTGCTTTTAACAATTTTGCTGAGCTCTCTTAGCACTCCATCCCCTGCCACATGCCCATAGGTATCATTAATCTGTTTAAAGTGATCGATATCGAGCATTATGATAGAGAGATCAAGCCCATATCTATCGGCTCTTTTTAGCTCTTTGGCAAAAATATCGTTAAAACCATTTCTATTATAGGCCTTTGTGAGATTATCTAAAAGAGCTTTCTCTTCTAGCTCTCTTTGCAACTTTTTAATTTTTGAAATATCAATAGCATTGCCAATAGCTACAAACTCATTTTTGTAGTTAATAAAATTTATCGCAAAATAGAGCCACTTTTCTATGCCACTTTTAGCAACAATTTTTCCCTCAAAGTGCTTGGCTCTAGAGGAGAGCTCTTCATTGAGGATAGTTCCAATCTCAAGGGCTCTCTCTTGATAGTATTTAACAAAAATATCACAAAACTTTTTTTCTTGAAGTTCCTCTTCTGAGTACCCTGTAAATTTGCAAAACTGGCTATTGACATAGCGAAAAGTGTCCCTAAAAACAAACACTCCAGCAACAGAGTTTTCGCTTAATGAAGAGAAAAGAACTCTAGAGTTCTCGAGCTCTTTCTCCAAAAGAACAAATTTTCTCGATTTTTCTAAAGCCGAAAAGAGTTTTTCTCTATCAATGGGTTTAATCACATAGTGGGTAATGCCAAGTTCTATAGCTCGTAGCAGATGTTCGCTATCGCTGTGGGCTGTTGTAAAAATGATAGGGATGTCATCGTCTACTTTTCTAATCTCTTCTGCCATCTGGTGTCCTGTCATCTTTGGCATTAAGATATCAGAGATGACGATATCTGGCTTTTCCTCTTTAAAAGCTTTGAGCCCCTCTTCCCCGTTCTCTCTAACAATTATATACTCAAACCTTCTTCCTAAAAGCCTTTTAATATTGACCCGAATATCCTCGTCATCTTCAACATAAAGAATTTTGACGCTTTTGTCTTTTTTTATCATCTACTGAGCCAATACCTTCATTCCATTATTCTCTTGGACAAATGAGATCTTAGAATGAGGTTTAAGGTGAAGCACAATCCTATAAAAGCCATCATGTCTTCCTACTTGCACCTTTGTAAGATACTCCCCATTCACTGATTTTAGATAGTTTCTAGCTCCAGTTACTCGCGTAAAATCCACAACTGCCCGAAGAGGTTTTTCTAGGATAAATCTCTTTTTAACACTGTCATCGGTAAAGATCATAATCGCTTCGCCATCTTCATGAATGGATACAAAATTCATTGAGCCAATAGGAATATTTGCCTCACTTGCATCAGTCACAACTTTTTTCTTATATACAGATTTTTCTCCATTTAGCAATGCTTCAAGATCTTTAATTGAGAGTTTTTGTGCTAAACGCAGAGCTGTCCACTCTTTTTCTTTCTCATTAATAATCACCCCCTGCGACACAAGATAGTTATAGATTGCTTCATTTTTTGTCACTGTTGCCATCATAAAAGGAGAGGGGTTGATTGGGCTCTCCATCTGTCTTCTATCTTTTTCAAAAATTGCTTTGGCCACGCTGTTTTCTTTCATGATAATAGCCCAGTTTACAGCAGAGATACCATCTTTATCTACAAATTTATAGTTGGCATTTTGCTCTAACAGCGCTAATGCCACTGGTGTGTTTTTGTATTTAATAGTGGTCAGAAGCAGATTATCTGTTCCCTCTCCTTGCAAGTTTGGTTCTGCTCCTAAGCTTATAAGCTTGAGAGCTAATGAAGTGTATCTGCTTTGGGCAACTGACTTTGCCACGGCAAGAAAAAGCGGTTTTTGTGCTTCATCCATCAATCCATCTGGATCAGCTCCCATATCTAAAAGGGTATAGGCAGCATCAAGACTTCCCTCTTTCATAGCTACACTCAGTAGCGAGATCCCATCTGAAGATTTTGTATCTATATTGGCTCCATGCTCCAATAGCTTTTTTAAGATCTCTTTGTCATTATTTATTACTGCCACATACAAAGGAGTATTTCCCTCATCATCACTATAGTTCACATTAGCACCATCTTGGATAAGATTATCAATAGAGGCCCGAAGCTCTGTTACAATCTGAGCATCTTCATCCGAAACACTATCAATGCCCACACTTTTAAACTTATAGATCGTTGAGTAGTACTCAATTAAGTTGAGCAACAGTAGCTTGCCCATCTCATCACTATCTTTAAGTTCTTCTTGGTCTAC
>JAABTA010000096.1 GCA_011390075.1 Helicobacteraceae bacterium
CTCTTCATTTCTAGGGACAACTTCAAATGCAATATGCATGACTACAACCTTTTAAAAATTTGTGTGATTGTAGCATATTAGCTACTTTTAGCTCTTCTTATAAGTGTTAAAAAGAGTCTAAAGCTACTTGGCATATAGAGCAGATACTCAGGATGCCACTGCACCCCAAAAATTCCTCTTTTTTTATCTTCTATGGATTGAATAATGCCCTCCTTGTCTTTGGCACATACACGAAAACCAGGGGCGGGATCTTTTACAGCTTGGTGGTGGAGGGTGTTGATTTGTAAAGAGTCCTCTTGGTTTATTTTGCCAAGAGTGCATTGGCTGTTAATATCGATTTTTTTCCATGGCAAAATAGAGTATTTAAGCCTCTCATTGGCTTTTCTGATATCGTAATACAGACTCCCTCCAAAATAGATATTAATCAGCTGGTATCCGCGACAAATGCCCATCACTGGCTTGTTTTCATTGGAGGCTTTATGGAGCATTCTGTATTCAAGAGCGTCTCTATGTTTGGAGATTATCTCATCGAGTTCGCAGAAGTCCTCCTCGAAAAAGGCTCTCTCTAAGTCATCGCCCCCTGTAATAATGAGGCCATCGAACTCTTTAGTCTGATTCTCTCCATCTGGAGCCACTAGTGTAGGCTTTCCTCCTGCTAGAAACACAGATACGGCGGCAAAAAATCTTGAAAATCCCCCTTTTTTAGGACCTGTTATTGCGATAGTAGGTCGATAACCCATTGATGGCACCTTTTTATCCACTCATCACTGTTTGGCAAGAGGTGGTTGAGATGTTCTTCGTACTCTTTGCTCATGAGATGGAGTATCTCTGGGTTGTCTACTAAAAGCTCGATAATCAGCCAGATCTTAAATTCCTGTTTAAGATTCCATCTAAATAGATCAATTTTAGAGTTTGGCAAGCGATAGTGAAAGGTTGGTCTTGTGTTAATCTTTTCATCAGGAAGGGCGGTTTTTACGCGCTCCTCATCTAAAAAGCTTAGCAGTGGCAACATATCTAAAGCCCTATTTCTTGTTGGATTGTGTTTGATATAGTCGTGGATAAATTCCTCTTGAATAGGTCTATATTGGCTATTAAAGAGAAGCTTAAGATAGGGTTTTGGGTAGTCATTAATAAAGGGAGTGATTTTTCTTGCCAGATCAATCTCGCTCTGTTTTTCTATCCACTTTTGCAAAAGCAAAAAGCTTTTAAAATAGCTAATAATCACGCCTGTCTCTAGGCTTTTTGGTTCAATATTAAAATGTACTCCAAAGGCGTACTGTACAGACTCTGTTGTTCCTAGGGCTCCATGAATTCTCATGGCATAAACGAGCTTTTCTAGGCTTTGGAGATCTTTAAAATTCATAGGGGCAGAGGCAAACTCATAGGGAATAAGCGAGGTTGCAGAAGATTGTAAAAGATCTTCTATATCATCATTAGTTTTTTTATTAAAGATATTGAGCTTGCTTAGAAAATTTTTCTCATCCATCTTTTGGAGAAGTTCGGCATCGAGTTCTAGATTGAAATCTCCAAATTTTGTATCTACAACCTTTTTTTTGTATTTTCCAAGATCTTGGATCGCTCCACCTAAGAGCTCTTTGATAATCTCTGCACTCTCATCTAGTGAGAGATTGGAGTATTCCACCTCCACACCAACTTTCCGTAAGTTTCCTTGGGTGTTGTATTGGTATTTCTCCAACAGATCTTCAAAAAGTTTTTCCATGTCATACTCCTTAGAGAGATTTTAGCTAAATCTAAATTTAGTTAAAATTTCTTCCAATGATAGCTCAGCACATAAATAGTCTCTTAGAAGACAAATCCAAACTATTAACAGAGATCTATTTTGATCTTCAAAGATATTTTGAAGAGAAATATGGAGATAACAGTGTCGTTTTAATGGAGATTGGAACCTTCTTTGAGACTTATGAAGTAAATAATGAGCAGATGCAAATTGGCAAAGCCAAGGAGATGGCAGATCTTTTAAACATTCAGCTTACACGAAAAAATAAATCTATCTTAGAAAATAGTGTCAAAAATCCACTCATGGCAGGGGTGCCAACGGTGAGTCTAGATAGGTACTTAAGCCGTTTAATTGCAGAGGATAAGTACACAATTGTCTTAGTCAACCAAAGAGGTGTGCCACCTAAGGTGAGTCGATACATCTCAAAAATTATTAGCCCTGGGACAAACTTTGACTACTTGCAAGATCACAACGATAACTATATCACCTCTTTATTAGTGGATGAAAACAGTGGCATCTACTCCGTTGGCTACTCGGCGATCGATGTGAGTACGGGAAAGACTTTTCTTTATGATGCTCATGGCACAAGCAGTGATAAGACCCTCGCACTAGATGAGATCTTTAATCTATTAACAACCTATCATACCAAAGAGATTGTGCTTACCTTTCATGGCAGTGATATTAATCAAAAAGAGTTTATTCGCTATTTAGAACTAGAAGATCACTTCTCCTATGTTGTTAATTGCGACAGAGTCAAGATTAGCTACCAAAATGAGCTTTTTAAAGAGGTGTATCAAATCCAGTCTTTGCTCAGTCCTATAGAGCACCTAGATCTTGAGAGATCCCCTAATGTTGGTGAGTCTTTGGCCATTTTGATCGATTTTATTGTCCAGCACGATAGAGAGATTGTACAAAAGCTAGATTTTCCAACACTCATTAATAATACAAAATTTATGTATCTTGGCAATGGCGCAGTAACCCAGCTTGATATTGTCTCTAAAACAATTGGTGATAATACTGTCTTTAAGCTGATTGATAATACCTCCACAGCAATGGGAAGAAGGGTTTTAAAAGAGAGGCTTTTAAATCCACTTCTCGATAAAAAAGAGATAGAAAAACGCTACGATTTAAGCGAAAAGCTCAAACTCAGACACCACTATAAAGTTTTAGAATCAGAGCTTAAAAAGATCTATGATTTAGAGCGGCTTTTAAGAAGAATATCTCTACTAAAGCTTCACCCTAGCGAAGTGAACTATCTCTATGACTCACTAGATGGAATGAGTGAAATTGTTAAGTATCTAGACGAGATAGGACTAGAACTTACTGATGTCAAATCAAGGCATATAGATGCGTTTAAACAGACAATTTTAGAGATCTTTAATCTCGATATTACAGCTAAATACAATCTTAATCAGATAGAGGAGAACTTTATAAAAAGCGGGCACTGTGTGGATTTAGACACTCTAGTTGCCCAAAATGCTCACTACTACAGCCAACTAGAGATAGTTACTGAAAAAATTGATGACTTAATCAAAGAGAATCTCTCAAAATCTAGCAAAGATGCAAGCTTTTGTGTCATTAATCAGCTAGATAAAGAGGGGCACTATATTAATGTGACCAAAAATCGCTATATGCTTATTAAAGATAAGTTTAAAGAGGCGAGGGTAGTTATTGGTGGCAAAGAGCACTTTTTGAGTGACTTTTATGTCAAAGTGCAAACGACTAATGTAAAAATCACAGCAGATATTATTGACACAATCTCCAATAAAATAAGCAATAATCAGATAAAGATCTTGGGGCTAGTGAGAGAAAACTACATTAAAACCCTAGCAGATTTTGAAAAAAGATATACCCTTTTACTAGAGAAACTCAAAAACTTTATTGCCAATATTGATGTGGCGGTAAGCAATATTAAAACAGCTATCAAGCATAGCTATGTCCGCCCAAGTATTATTAGTGCAGAAGAGAATGAGAATTTTTTGCAAATTACTGATCTAAGACACCCTCTTATTGAGGTACAAGAGGAGCGGGGAATCTATGTTCCCAATGATGTTGTCATGGGCACAAGCAAATATATTGACAAAGCCCTTAGAACAAACATCATGAGCGAGAGTGCTGGATTGAGCGATGCAAGTGGTGTGCTTTTGTATGGAATTAACTCTAGTGGCAAATCCTCTTTGATGAAGAGCATTGGGATAGTTGTGATTATGGCACAAGCGGGGCTTTTTGTGCCCTCATCCTCCATGAAATTTGCAATTTTTAACTCTCTGTTTACAAGAATTGTCTCCAAAGATAATCTCTCTAAGGGGCTTTCCACCTTTGCGGTGGAGATGCTAGAACTTAAAAATATTTTTAACCGTGCCAATGAAAAAAGTTTGGTGTTAGGAGATGAGATTAGCCACGGTACAGAGACACTCTCAGGAGTCTCTATTGTCTCAAGTGCCATTATGAAACTTAGCGCTTTGAAGTCTCTATTTGTATTTGCCACCCATTTGCACCAACTCAATGACATCGATGAGATAAAAAAAATCAAATCTGTGATTAATCTTCATCTTGGCGTGGAGTATGATAGCGAACAAGACAAGCTTATTTTCAACCGTAAACTCCAAGCAGGAAGCGGGAGCACCATGTATGGTCTCGAGTTTGCAAGATCTCTGCACATGGATAAAGAGTTTTTGCATAACGCTGATACAATCCGCAGAAGACTCGCTGGAGAGTATGAATCAATCGAGCTTCTGACTAAGAAAAAGCGAAGCAAATATAATAAAAACCTACTTGTTGGCAAGTGCGCCATGTGTGAAAAACAAGCAGTCGATACCCACCATATTGTAGAACAAGCTGATACAGACGAAGAGGGCTTTAATGGACACATCTTCAAAAACCACAAATACAACCTCATTCCTCTATGCAAAGAACACCACAACTTAATCCACG
>JAABTA010000097.1 GCA_011390075.1 Helicobacteraceae bacterium
CTAGCTTTTTTCCTCCAAGATCTGTAAGATTAAGATTCTGGGCAATTTCTGGTTCCTGCCACTTTTTGCCAGTTTCTGGATTGAGGACTCTGTTTGGATTGTTGTATTTATCATAAAACAAGATCACCGTTTTTAAATCTTGAAACACCCCATTGTGCATATAAGGGGCTGTAATTGCCACATTTCTTAAGGTTGGGACCTTAAATTTTCCCTTCTGTTTCACATCATCTACTTGAGAATTTGCCAACAGCCCCTCGTCTACATTTCCCTCTTTTACTCCATTGTGTGCCCTTAAAGCTCTGTTTGGTGGCACTCCAATATTGTGATATTCATAGTTTGTAAAAGGCTCTTTTTTTCCAAATTCATTGTTGAGCACATGGCAAGTTGCACAGTTTGTATTATTGTTTGAAAAAAAGAGGCTCATTCCAAGATCTTCAAGTCTTGTGAGTTGATATTCCCCTTGGAGGTATCTATCATATTTTGAGTCAAAAGGAGCCAACGGTTCTGTTTTTTCAAAGGCGGCAATAGCTTGCGCCATAGCACTGTAAGCAAGGGCGCTATCTTCAAAAATATCTACTCCATAAAGCTCTTGAAAACTTTCACGATAGAGCTCATTGTTTTGAATTCTTTTAATCACAAAATTTTTGCTGGGCATACCCATCTCAATAGGATTAGTTGGTGGACCCCCTGCTTGTGCTTTTAAATCTTTTTCTCTTCCATCCCAAAACTGCCCTCCAATATACTCACCTCGCTGTTTATCAAAATGAAACTCTGGTGTTAAAGCTGCGTAGGTAATTGTTGGAGCATTTCTGTCACCTAAAGAGTGCCCATCATCCCCCAAACTTGCCATTTGAGAGACTCCATTTTCTCTATCATCCACAAATGCCCTCTCAGGATTGTGGCAAGTGGCACACGATTGGGTTTGGTTTTTGGAAAGGGCTGTATCAAAAAAAAGCATTTCTCCTAGTTGCTCTTGCTTTTTTAAAAGATTTTTTTGTGTGATCTCTAAAGAGCTAGAAGAACATCCAGCAAAAAAGATAAAAGCTACTACAAATACAATCAGTTTCATACAAACCTCCGTGATAGATTGATAAAGGGTGTTATCAGCAATTGGTAGACAGAAGAAAACCTTTTCTCCTCCTCTCCTAAACCAAAATGAATTTTTCCAACATCTTTTGAAAAACACAACGAGCCAAAAAGAGAATCCCAAATCGCTAAATATCCACCGTAGTTTTTATTATAGTGAGATCTTGAGTGGTGGATTTGGTGCTGTCTTGGAGAGATGAAAAATTTTTCTAACTGTTTTGGGTAGACAAGTTTAATATGGGAGTGTCTAAGGTTGGATCCAAAAAGTGAAAAAATAAACACAAAAGCGCTTGCTCCCAAGATCTCTACTACAGAGATGGCGCCTCCAAAGAAATAGATAAACACCCCTGTAACCACTCCAATACTTACAGAATATCTCAGACCAAATAGTAAGTTTTCAACAGGATGGACTCTGTAAAATGTCAGAGGATTAAGCACTTTTGCGCTGTGGTGGACTTTGTGAAACTCCCATAGCAGTGGCACAGTATGCAAAAACCTATGGAGCCAATACCGTGTAAAGTCACTGACTACAAAAAGCGTTAGAGTATACAACAATACAATCAACTGGTAGTTCACGCCTGTTATGAGATTGTAGTCAAAAAAAGAAAAGAGGGCCCGATTGGTCAAAAGCGCCACCTCTTTGGCTCCAAAGAGCACAGGAAGCACAATGGCTACTTTTAAAGAGTAGTTCACAAAAAAGTAGAGATAATCAAGCTGGGCACTCTTGTGAAGCCAAAGCTTTTTAGAAAGATTGAGCCTCGCTTCCTTTTTATACAGCAAAAGATAGACCCCTGCAATAAATAAAGAGGAGAGCATATAGACCCAAAAAAGTCTCTTATCAGGGTTTAGAAAACTTGCAAATGGTAAAAGTTCCATCTAATCTCCGTCTGCATCAACAATTTTAGAGGTAATTTGTAGCGCTGTAATGAGGGAAAGATAGTAGCCATAATGCACTCTTTCCAAGCTCTCATAAAGAGCTCTATTAGATGCAAAACTTTCACTATCAAGATCTAAAAGCATTAAAGAGCGTCTCAAGGCCTCTCTTATAATCTCTAGCTCTTGTTCGGCACCTGCTTGGATGACCATTGTAGAAAAATTTTGATACTCCTTGTCAAACATAAGTTGGCCATGGGCGGTGATTATTGCTTCTACTGCCTCTTTTGAAAGCTTGCTTAAGTAGTACTCATTTCTACTATCATCAGCATCTTTTCTATACTTTTTCGAAAATCCTCCACCATCGCCTACACGCCACTCTTTAAGTTTATAGCTACTGTCAATAAGAGCATTTAAAATCGCTGAATTCGCCTTTGGCTCATTGCCTACAAATGTTTGATGATTGGCTTTATAAAACTCATAGATCTCTGATATATAGGTATTGATTGCTTCTGCCATTATTTTGGCTGCTTGAAACTCTCTTTGAGTGAGTGTCTCTTTGGCAAAAAGAGTAAACTCTAAAGCATTAATACTTTTATGAGAGTTTTTAAACAGAGCAAACTCCAACGCTTCATCACTGGCAAAAATTCTCGAAAGTTGGGCGTGGATATCTTCATTTCCGTGGTGGTAGATATCAAAAAGCCTTGGAATGTCTATCATCATCTCATCAAAATCTCCAGCGACATAAGTAGCTTGTACTTTTTTCCACGCTACAATAGACTCTTTAAACCTCTCTCTTGAAGCTTTGAGATCTTTTTTAGAGAGCGCTTCTACTAATTTTTCTGATTTTACAGATGCATCACGAGCATTTTTAATTAAGATATTTTTGGAAATCGACACCAAATACTCAGCAGAAAATGCAATCTGCACCATAAATACAACCACTAATACAACTCTCATAATCCCTCCACAAATACAATAAGTTCTTTTCGCAACTCTTTACTTAAAGCTTGAAAACGCTTTTTCACCTCTTGTGCTTCTCCTCCATGCCAAAGAATGGCTTCTTCCACATCTCTAGCTCTTCCATCATGTAAAAGCCTCGCAGACTCTCCCAAAACTTTAGATCGCAAACTCAACCCCCAAAGAGGTGTTGTTCGCCACATCTTTTTACTGGCATCAAACTCTCTTCGTCCATCCGCTAGTTCTTCTCCCATATCATGAAGCAACAGGTCTGAAAAAGGGTAAATTGTTCCATGTTCTGTCTCAAAAGATCTTGTATGGCATTTGGCACAACCAATCTCTGAAAAAAGCGCCTCTCCTTTTTTTGATGCTGAACGAAACTGAGGAATTTTATGATTTTGCACATAGAAAGAGACCGCATCGAGTCTAAGATCTACAACATCTATTGCATCCACTGCCTTTGGAGCGTTTTGACAGCTGGTTTGTTCAGCCGTGCAGTTCTCTTGGGGGTACAGCGAGGTGGTTAAACCCATATCGTTGTGCATAGCAACAGCCACCTGCTCGCGGACAGTTGCCACACTGGCTTTATAGGTATATCTGCCTACAGCCTTTTTATGCAACTCTTTGGAGTAGACAATATTAGCCACTCCAAAAATGCCATCTTTATCTCTATCGTTTACATCTTGATTTTTAAGAATCTGCTCATCTGTTAGCTTCTCTAAAAGTCCAAGACCAATAAGTGGTGGAGAGAGCCTCAGTGAGAGTACCCCATCAAATTTCCCATACCCAAGATCTGTAAGTTTAGCTTTGGGTTTTACAAGCTCTTTGATTGATCCGTCTGGATAGGTTGTAACTCTTTTTTCAAAGTCCAAAGCTATCTGCCCTTCTGGAAGCACTCCAGGAACAGAGTTGATACTCAGTTGCGCGCCATAGACTCTATGGGGAATAAACCCCTCCTCTTGCTCCAAACTTCTTATAGGATTTTTCTCAGAAAGTCTTGCAACTAAAGATCTTGAAACATCTGTGGCAGAAAAAAGTTGCCCTGCTCCATTTCTAGGGTGGCAAGAGGTGCAGGTATTGGCACTAAAGAGTGGACCTAATCCATCTCTTGCTGTTGTGGCACTTGGTGGTTCTACCCAAGGAATTCGAAAAAAGCTTTTTCCTAAAACAAACCTATCTTCCTCTTCGTAACTCAAACTATCAACAGGCTTTTCATAGGCATGCTTGCTTGTCTCTGTGGTGATGAATCTACTCTCTAACTCTTTAGAGAACCCCCCTATGGCAAATATTGCCACAAGGAGAGTTGTGACTATTTTTTTCATCAATAAATTTCCTTTTGGGGCAAGTGGCAAAAGGGCTCTTCGCCAATGGGCTTTTGTGGCCTTGTGACTCTAGATTTTTGTCTCTTCTGCATCGGTAACATCCTCTGTTGTTAGACTCACACCATTGGCAAGGGCTACTTTTACCATTGTGTCTCCTAGCCTTCTCATCTCATTTTTAAGCGCAATAATCATTCGTGAGTTTGGATCATTTGGACGAATTTGATAGTCAAAATGTCTGCTTTCATTCGCAGTTGTATCAATAACTTGAATCTTTTTCTCAATAGAGTCCATCAGATTTAAGATCTCTTGTTTGCTGTTTGTATCAAGCGCATTAAAAGCACTGGTGCCATAAGAGACTCCACTATATGTA
>JAABTA010000098.1 GCA_011390075.1 Helicobacteraceae bacterium
GGCACCAACCTCATCGATCACATCAATCGCTTTGTCAGGCAAAAATTTGTCATTAATAAATTTAAAGCTCAGCTCACAGGCCGCTTTTAAAGAGGGGTTAGAGTATTTGACCCCATGGTGCTCTTCGTATCTGTTTTTGAGCCCCTTTAAGATAGCAAAGCTATCATCAACCGTTGGCTCCTCCACTGTAATCTCTTGAAATCTTCTATGCAAAGCCCTATCTTTTTGAAAGTGCTGTCTAAATTCTCCAAAAGTGGTAGCGCCAATACATTTAATAGCCCCATTCGCCAGAGCAGGTTTTAAAATATTAGAGGCGTCCATACTCCCACTTCCTGTAGCGCCAGCTCCAACAATGGTGTGGATCTCATCAATCACTAAGATAGTTTTCTTCTCCTCGAGCTCTTTAATGATGCCCTTAAGGCGTTTCTCAAAATCTCCTCTATATTTTGTCCCTGCCATCAAAGCGCCCATATCCAAAGAAAACACTTCATACTCTTGCAAAATATCAGGAACATCTCCTCTAATAATTCTTTGGGCTAATCCCTCAGCAATAGCCGTTTTCCCCACACCAGGCTCACCAACAAGAACAGGATTATTTTTCTTTCTTCTACACAAAACCATAATGGTTCGCTCAAGCTCTTTGTCTCTGCCTATGATTGGGTCAAGTCTGTTTTTTTGTGCCTCTTGGGTGAGGTTGGTGGTAAACTGTTCAAGAAGGGACTGTTTATCGCTTTTATCGCTTTTTTCTCCATCTGCGACAAAATCTTGATGAAGATCTTCCATAGCTCCATGGCTAATTGCTTCTAAGATATCTACCCTCTCAATGCCTTGAGCCCGCATCAAATAGATGCCATAGCTACTCTCTTCTTCAAAGAGCGAAGCTAAGAGATCCCCTTGGTTTGCCAGCTCTTTTCCAGAGTTTTGCACATGGGCTAACATATTCTGCATTACCCGCTGAAATGCCAAAGTTTGCACCGGTTCAGAGATGATGCCTGTTGGCACTTGATCATACTCTGTTGTCAGGTGGGTATCGAGCTCTACTTTAAGTTTACTAATATCTGCGCCACACGCTTTTAAGATCCCAACAACTGTTGAGTCAAAAAGGGAAGAGAAAATAATATGTTCAATAGTTATATATTCGTGTTGTCTTTTTTTAACCTCTCTAATTGTTGATACAAGAAGATGGTTTAGTCCTTCTGTTAGTCTCATTTAATATCTCCTTTTTTCTGAACAAGTACAGAAAAAATTCCTCTCACTAAAGCTTGCCTTTGGCAGAATACTTTGCTACCGAAATTCAACTTCTCGAAAAATTCCTCTCACATGTAATTTCGCAACAAAGTGAGAACAAAAGCTTGCCTTTGGCGGAGTGCTTTTTTGCTGGATTTTCTACTTGTGCTTGTTCAAAACTCCTTTGCCATTATAGTTACTCTTCTTCTATGGTACACTTTAGTGGAAAGCCACTTGCTTTTGCTAGTGAGTGTACTTGGCTTGTTTTCATCTCTGCCACCTCATAGCCATAAACACCACAAATAGCTCTACCATTTTCATGGATCGAAGCTGTAATCTCTACAGCGCTTTCCTCATTTTTATGAAAAACTTTTCTTAAAACATCAATCACAAATTCCCATGTAGAGTAGTCATCATTGTGCATAATAACCTTATATTTTCTTGGAGGCTTTATAAGCAGTTCCGTCTCCTCTTCGAATTGGTTACCTAATTGGTCTTCCACAAAAATCCTTTTGCTATAATCTCGTATCAATTGGAAAAAAATTCCAATAGGACTATTATAGTCTTATATTAATTATTTACAAATAAGGACACCCCTTGGAAAACAGTATGCAATTTTTCTTCCTGCTCTCACATATTCTCTTTAGTTTGAGTGTAGGCTTCTATCTCATCTTAAATCTTCAATGGTACAGCTACAAGATTGAAAGAGTTGTCTATAACCACAAACGGCCTTTATGGCACATTATATTTTTTATGGTTCCAATTATCCTCTACTACGGCACACAAGAGTTTTTCTGGATCTTTTTCTATTTTATCTATCTGCCCTACCTGTTTATGTGGTATAAAAAACAGGATAAAAAGCTTGTTTTCACAGCAAGAGTCAAAAGATTTTTCCTTTTTCTAATAGGAGCTGTACTGTTTCAAGATCTTTTATGTCTTGTGAGCAGTGGTTGCCATACCTTTGGTGTGATTATTGCCCTTTTTGTCACATTTTTTGCCTCAAGCTTTTTTGAAAACTACCTAGCACTACTCTATAGAAACAGAGCCAAAAAGAGACTCAAATCTTTTAAAGATCTCAAAATTGTTGCCATTACGGCCAGTTTTGGAAAGACGAGCATTAAAAATTTTCTCTATGAACTTTTAGAGAAAGATTATATTGTCCACAAAACCCCAAGAAGTGTCAATACTGAGATGGGACTTATTGCAGATATTAACAACAATCTCCAAGAAGACACAGAGATCTTTATAGCCGAAGCAGGAGCAAGAAGAGAGGGGGATATTGCTACTATTAGTAATCTTCTTAGCCACCAATACCTCATTTTAGGAGAGATTGGCAAGCAACATATTGAGTATTTTAAAACCTTAGAAAATATTAAAAACACAAAAAAAGAGATCTTTCGCACGCCAAATTTACAAACGGCTATCATCCACGAAAGTGCAGATATTGACGAAGACGCTATTGTTACAATCTACTCCAAAAGAGTAAGCAATGTTGTCTCCGACCTTGATAAGACCAGCTGGGATCTTGAAATCGACAACGAAACTCTGCACCTACAAACGAATATTTTAGGCAGATTTAGTGCCTATAATATCTCCGCCGCTTTTTTGATGGCGTACAAACTCGGAGCAGACAAAGATAGGCTCATTCAAAGAGTTACAAACTTAAAGCCTGTAAAGCATAGATTGGAAAAGATAGAAGCTGGAGGAAAAATTATTATTGATGATAGCTTTAATGGCAACCTCCAAGGAATGCTCGAAGCTTGCCATCTTGCAAAGTCCTACAATGGTAGAAAAGTGATAGTGACCCCAGGCATTGTAGAGAGTGATGAAAAAAGCAACCGTGAGTTTGCATTAAAAATTAATCAAGTGTTTGATCATATAATCATCACAGGTTCGGTCAATTGGAAAATTCTTAGCGAGCATATTCCCAAAGAAAAAAGGAAGCGGGTTTTTGATAAATCCACCTTAGAAACCATTCTAGAACAAGAAACTAGGAGCGGAGATCTGATTTTCTTCTCCAACGATACACCAACTTTTATGTAGAAAAATAGGTTTTTTCCTCTTTTTCTTTGTTTCTTTCTGCTATTATAAGGCATGTTTAAGGTTTTGGTGGTTGATGACTCAAAAATGGTGAGAAAAATCTTAAAAAAGAGTTTTCTTGCTGTTGGTATCCATGATGATGACTTTTTTGAAGCAGCCGATGGCAATGAAGCCATTGAGATGATGATGCTAGCAGAAGAGATCTCTTTAGTGGTTACTGATATTAATATGCCAGGAATGGATGGAGCCGATTTTGTCAAGATGGTTCGAAAAAATCCAGAGTATGCTTCTGCTAAGATTGTAGTCCTCTCCTCTGTTGCCAATGAAGCAAACAGAGAAAAATTCAGTGGATACCATGTTGATTCTTTTTTAAATAAACCTTTTACCCAAGAGAGCTTTGAGACAGTTATTATGCCTATTCTTTTCTCTTATGAGGTCACTATTACCTTAGAAAAGCTCTTTTTAAAAGAGATAGAGAGAGTAGATACCACACAAAATAGAATACTCTTTAGCAAAGAGTTTGTGCAAAAATGTAAAAATGAGTGCGAAGGCGTTGAGAATACTCTTTTGCATAATGTTGACACGGTTCTTAAAAAAATTTTACGGCTTAGCTTAAAAGATAGAGTCTTTATCGATACAAACGGTCTCGTTGTGGAAAAATTTGTAGACAAAGAAAAAGAGGAGAGGAAAAGAGTTAAAGAGATAAAAACTATCATCTCTGCCATTGAATCAGAAAAAGATCTTATCTTTCACACCATTCATACAGTCTATGGAAATGATATCGATTTTAGCACCCTCTCTAACATAGAGTATGAAAAAACTTTTAAAGAAGTTATTAAAAAATCTCTCTTTCAAGATCTTACACAGAGGTTCTCTCTTCCTAAAACAGATGCAACGCTCTACATTAACTACCTTTTTGAAAAGCAATTTGAAAATATTCTTTTAGCCATTGCAGATTATATGCTCTTTGCTATTGGAAAACAGAACAAAGGGGTGGTAAAATTTCTTAATTTCTACAGTGGTGGAGTCAAACTTATTGATGGACAAAAAATAAAAGTGCCCTCGCTAGTTGATAGGAACGAAAAGAGAGTCTTACAAGAAGATGTGCTCAAAAATGCTACAAGAGCGTACAAAGCCCATCTTAATCACAACAATGCAGTAGCCCAGATAAAAAACAAATCTGAACGCCTCGAAGAGATCTCTCAAGAACTAGCACAGACAAAACCAGACTCACCAACACACTCAGCCCTAAAACAAGAACAGCAAACAGTAACAAAAAGCATGCAATCCTTAGAGATAAAGGCCCAAAAACTTGCCCACC
>JAABTA010000099.1 GCA_011390075.1 Helicobacteraceae bacterium
CTCTATCTCTTTAGAAAAAACTCTACTGGCACTCTCATCTGCTTGTGCAAAGTTAAAACTCGATCGTCCAGAGATAACAAAATGATTACTCGAAACAACGCTCCCAAGAGCATTTCTAAGCTCTATAGTAACACTTTTTTTCACAATGTATCTCCCCGCAATATGACTTTTTTTATCTCTAGAGCTAATATGAGCCACTATATGATTTGAAGATTGAGAGTCGATAACTTGAATATCCTCTTTGTTAAGAGCCGTTCGCAGTGGTTCTGCAAGCAAAGAGGACGCACTGTCTGTGGTGATGACAACCCGAATCTGCGCTTTTATTCTCTCTCTTTCTTGCATATATTTTTCATACATCTTAAGCTGAGGCTCTATGGCGTAGTGACTATAAAGAGTATTGAGTAAAAAAGATAAATTGCGAGCACTTTCAATATTGCCAGTAAACTCATCAAAAAGCTTAAGTTGGCTTATTGGATCTTTTTGCTGTAAGCTTTCATAGGTGCTTTGTAGCACCCTTAGTTTTGACTCAAGCGTCTCTTTTTTTCTCTCAAACAACTTGTTTCTATCCACTTTGACTAAGGCTATAACTTTTTCATATCCAATATTGGCAAGGTGTATCACCTCGTAGTCATTAAAAGTGATCTTCTCCACACTCGATTGTATATTGCTAGTGACAGTTTTAGAATACGAGGACTGAGTGACTCTTTTTTGACTTTGGATAGTAGATTCAATAGAGACACTTAGCTTAGAAGCAATAGCGTTAAGCCCTGCATTAATAGCGCTCTGTTTATTAGCCGACTCCCCGGTTCCATAAAGAGAGTGCTCGTCTTGTGGCGGGTTAAAAAACCAAGAGGGGTAGGTATTTACCACAGGTTTTGGCTTTGGTTTGCTAGGCATACATCCTGTGATAAAAACAGCAATCAAAGCAGCCATAAAAGCTAGCTGTATATATCTCATTGGCAAATCCTTTGATAAAAAGTATAGAACAAAGATCTATAAACCAAGCTGTTTTTGTGCTTTTCTTTGTTCATTAAGATTCCTTTTTGTTCTCTCAAGAGCAACAGAGATCTCTTCGACAAGAGCTGTTTGTAAAGCAATATCTTCCGCTTGTTGCAAAAGATGATACGCCTCTTCAACATGGCCTAAAGCCTCTTCTGTAACAGCAAGATTATACAGAGCCACATAGCTTTGGCCACCTAAAGAGTTGTTAAGTTTTTGCAAAAGCTCACGGGCCTTTTCCACCCGCTTTTGCTCAATAAGTTCTAAGGCATTTTCTAGCAAAATCTCCTGAGCGTCGCTATAGTCAAGGTCTGGATCTTCTAAAAGGGTCACAGAAAAGTAGACATACGAAGGAGCAATATCTCTAAGCACCTGTTTGGCAATATCTCCAGCTAAAGCTGTATTTTGTTGAGATTTTGTAGGAAGCACCTTTGAGCTATCATCGCATCTTGTTTTTTTTGATGAGGCGGTGTAGGTTTTGGCAAAAAGTGTACTGCTGTTGCTTACCTTAACAAGTTTAACCTGCGTAGAGACACTGTAGTTATTAGCCTGGCAATGGACTCTATACTTTCTATATTGACTGCAAACGGTTTTGCCACTTTTAGTTTTTTTTGAACGGACACAAGTGCTGTAATCGGTTCTTGTCTCTAAATATCGGCTTGTGGCCATAGAAGAAGCGTTGACTCTACCACTGACTAAGGTTTGAATCTGCATAAGCCCCATATCAGAGTCATCAGAGACAAGATCCACAAGTCCCGACTCATTGAGCTTTTTCTCTTCCATCACCTTTTTGATATTTTCTCTATCGACAAGATTAAAATATTTGCTTCCATCAATCTCCACCCCAGCAATGGCAGCGTCGATTTGTGCCGATTGAGAGACGCTGTCATTGGCAAATGGCATCACCCCAATATTTTTGATAGCCGAATCACTCACCTTTGCAGCTTTAATAGCTTTGATTTGTGTCTTTTGCGCACACCCTGCAAACAACAGAGCAAGCACTACCCCATAAAGGATAAAACTTTTTTTTCTCATTGAAAACTCCCAAACTTTACTATAAAAATCATACCACAAATATTTTGAGGGGTAGATTTTGTTACTATACGCAAAAAAAAGAGAGAAAAATTGACAGAAAAAGCCTATAAACTCTTGGCACTTCAAGAGAGCATATCCAATAAAGAAGCAAAAAGACTTATTGATGACGGTTTTGTCTATGTCCATGGCAAAAAGATAAAAATAGCCAGAGCAGAGATAGATGCCGATACAAAATTTAAACTCGACATCCCACAAAATCCTCAAATCCTCCATGAGGACAAAGATCTTTTTGTCATAAACAAACCTTACGGTCTTGACAGCTACACACTAGAAAAAAAATATAGTGGCAAGCTAATTCACCGTCTAGATAAAACAACTAGCGGAGTAATACTCCTTGCAAAAACAGACACTTTCAAACAAAAGTGCTTAGCAGAGTTTGAGCAGGGAAAAGTCTATAAAGAGTATGTGGCAGTTGTGTATGGCACTTTGGTCGAGGAGATGACCATTCAAAAGCCTATTCTCACCACCAAAGGGCAAACGGCAAAAAGCGTTATCTCAAAAAATGGCAAACCAGCCATAACAGAGATCTCTCCACTAGAGGCTATTAATAAACGATCAAAAATACAAGTGGTGATTAAAACAGGCAGAACCCACCAAATTAGAGTGCACTTAGAATCAATAGGTTTTCCTATTGTCGGCGATACACTTTACGGAGGCAAAGAGGACAAAAGAGTCTATCTGCACTCCAAAAAGATCACTCTTTTTGGCAAAACCTATGAAGCCAACGAGCCAAAAGAGTTTGATATAACCTAAACCACCTCTTGCCAATTTCCGCTCCCAATGTAAAATGCGGTTTTTCAATCTCATTTTACTTTTCTTTAAGAAAATTTCACTAAAATACGCGGTTCCTTAAGAGTTTAACACAAAGGTTGGAGTAGATTTTGTTTGAAAAAATATCAGATTCTTTTAAAAATGCTATTAATAAAGTCAAATATTTTGATGATGAGAAGTCTCTCAAAAAAGCGACAGCAGAGTTAAAAAAATCTCTACTAAAAGCAGATGTTCACTATAAAGTTGCCAAAGAGCTCATTGCTGCTGTAGAGCTAGAGACCAAACAAAATGGAATAGGCAAAGAAAATTTCCTCAAAGCTTTAGACAAAAATCTCAATGAGATACTTTCCGAAGCTGGAAATCAAGGATTTGTGTTTGCTTCCAAGCCACCTACCAAAGTTTTAATGACAGGTCTGCAAGGGAGTGGTAAAACAACCACCTCGGCAAAACTTGCACACTATCTTAAAGGAAAAAAGAAAAAAGTGCTCCTAGTAGCAGCGGACTTGCAAAGATTAGCCGCCGTCGATCAACTAAGACAGCTAGGCCAGCAGACAGAAACAGAAGTCTTTTTTAAAGAGAACTCCGATCCTGTAACTGTAGTGAAAGAGGGGCTCAAAAGAGCCGAAGATGGGCTTTTTGATGTGGTTATTTTTGATAGTGCAGGGCGATTAGCCATTGATGAGAAACTGATGGATGAGCTTGAATCTGTGAAAAAAGCTATCAACCCAGATGAGGTCTTGTATGTTGCAGACTCCATGACAGGACAAGACGCTGTAAAAACAGCCGATAGTTTTAATAAAAAACTTGGAATAACAGGCGTTGTACTTACAAAATTTGATGGTGATCCTACAGGCGGTGTTGCTATTGGACTTGCCAAACAGATAAAAGTACCACTAAGATTTTTAGGGGTTGGCGAAAAAATTGCCGATTTAGAGATCTTTATTCCAGAAAGAATTGTCTCAAGACTTATGGGCGCTGGGGATGTCGAGGGCTTGGCGGAGAAGGTGAGCACCGTTATTGATGAGAAAAAAGCCAAAGAGATTACCAAAAAGATTAAAAAAGGTAGCTTTAATTTTAACGACTTTTTAGAGCAGATGGAGTCAATGAAAAAGCTAGGATCTCTCAAATCTATGATTGGTATGATCCCTGGAATGGGCAATATTGGCAAAGAACTTGCCAACTTAGATCTTGATAACTCCAAAGAGATTATCCATATAAAAGCGCTTATTCACTCAATGACACAAAAAGAGCGAGAGATGCCAGATCTCTTAAATCCAAGCAGAAAAAAAAGATTGGCAAAAGGGGCAGGTTTAAGCGAAGTTCAGGTAAATAAGATCTTAAAACAGTTTAAAAATGCAGCAAAAATGGCGAAAAAGTTCTCTGGGAAAAAGGGAATGCAAGATTTTCAATCCATGCTTGGGCAGATGAACCAAGGCGGTGGAGCTATTAGATAATAGCACCTTAACAATTTTAATGAGCTAAACTTATGAACTTAAACTACAAGAAACTCTGCCACAAAGTGGCAAGCTTTAGAGCCACAGCGGCTAGCGTAGTTTTCATGAGCTTAGCTCATTAAAATGTATAAATTAATAAAAAAAGGAAAAGAAAAATGACAGTAATTAGACTTACAAGAATGGGAAGAAACAAAAGACCTTTCTATAGAATTGTGGTAACA
>JAABTA010000100.1 GCA_011390075.1 Helicobacteraceae bacterium
CCAACCCAAATATTGTCACAAAAGAAAAAAGACCTCTGCTGTACTATCCTGTGCGACTCAAAGACTACAACACAACTGAGCTACTTTTAGAA
Organism: Helicobacteraceae bacterium; assembly: GCA_011390075.1. Classification (GTDB taxonomy): domain Bacteria; phylum Campylobacterota; class Campylobacteria; order Campylobacterales; family SZUA-545; genus JAABTA01. The sequence continues at coordinate 93 of JAABTA010000100.1, forward strand.
AATGATGCCTATGTCGATGCTTTGGATAGCCAAGGAGAGAGTGCATTATTTGCGGCTATTGCCTTAAATGATAGGAAAATTGCTCACCTTCTTTTAGAGTATGGAGCCAATCCAAATCTTGTCACAGAACAGGGTAATGCTCCCCTGTTTTTTGCAACCTATAAAACGAATCGAAGAATGGTTGAAAAGCTTTTAGATTTTGGGGCAGATCCCAATAGAGGTGATGGAAAGATGAATCCTTTAGAGTTTGCTCTCAAGATTCACTACTTTGATATTGCACAAACATTTCTTGATTGGGGAGCTAAAATTGATAATAGTCTGCTCCAATCAGCAATTATTCGATCTGATACGAAGCTTATTCAGTTTTTAACCGCTAATGGTTACACGCAAAAGAACTTAGATCTTTTTGAATCCTATCTAAACGCTTTGATAGAAGCAAAAGCATATAGTACTGTCAAGAGGAACATAAGAGAAAATGGAATCGAGCACTTTAAGGTCTCTAGGCTCACAGATCCCATAAAACAGCCTTTTTTGCAAATTATAGATGAGCTAGAGAGGGAGTCTTTAGAGGATAATGTGACAGAAAGTATAGCCGAAGCACTCTATCAAGGAATGGTTTTTAATGAGCCAGCTTACGCTCAAAGAGTGGTTAGGTGGGCACATAAACTCAGTAGAGAGTATGCAGGTAGAGATAAGATACTCTGTCTCTCTAGTGTGGAGATAGGTGTGCTAGAAAAGAAGAGTTGCATGAAGCAGTTAGAGAAGATGCAGTTGGAGGAAAATTTTGGCAACGCCTCGTGGTATGCTCTTGTGACCAAGCAATATCAAAAGGCAGTTGCATTAGGTGAGAAAGCTATTAAAGATGGTCAAATTTTTGCTTACGCTAATATTGCTCACGGGCATCTTTTTTTAGGGGAGTATGAAGAAGCCCTTGTAAACTACCGTAGATATTTTAATAGTCAAACAGATACCTATGTGGATAGATACAAAGCTCTTTATAGAGACTTTTTAATGTTTGAACAGCTTTTTCCCAACAAAAGAGGCGTTATTGAGAAAGTACAAAGAGTTATCCAAGAGTACGATACCAAAGGATTGAGCCATAGAGTAAAAGGCTGGGTCTTTCGCTAGACCCAATCCTCTTTGTTACTCTTTTTATCAACAACTTGACCAATAGTTTTAAATCGCTCCCAGTAATACTCTACAAAGGCTCTAGCCCCCGGGCAGTGGGGCTTGAAATATCTCTCTTCTTTGGCAACAAAGTGGTGCAGGAACTCTAGAGCATCTTTTTTCTCCATATAGAAAATAGCAAGGGAACGGTAGGTGGAGATGTACCACATTCTTAGAATATTGAGTTTTCCAGGGCTTAGATCGATATTGAGAGTTTTAGACTCCTCATCAAACTCTAAAACGGAGCTCTCAAACATGCCACTGAGGTGGATAAGTCCTTCGGTGTAGTAAGGCTCAACCTCCCCTGTCTCCATCCAACCAATGAGCTTGACAGCCCTTTTTATGACACTTACAAAGATCTCTTCTAAAAGCTCTGTCTGGTTTTTTTCAAAATAGGCAACCAACCCACCACTTGTGGCTTTAAACTCTTCTAAGTTTTTAAAATTGCCACTCTCATTCATGACGGTTTCTGTATCGCTATCGACCCAAAGGATGTGTCCATATTCGTGGCCGATTGTCTCAATATCATAGAGCTTATGCCAAAGCTCACTATTTTTAAAAAGAACCTCTCGCTCTTTAGACAAGAACTCCTCCCCTAAAATTTCCCTATCTAGTAGAGAAAACGGTCTCGCTTTTTGTCCTTCGTGAACAAAATCAGCAAATGCAAAGATCTTCTTGCCTCGCTCTTTTGAGACATGCTCATCATTTGGCACAACTTGAGCAGAAAAAAGCCCGTTAAATTCTGCGCCATAAAAGAGCGCAGGGCGACCAATGTAGAGTTGGGTTCTGTCGATATTGTCTTTTACCACATCTTCCATGTGTGCAATCTCATCGGGGGCTAAGCGGTTAAAGAGGTAGTCAAAAGTTTTCTTTAAGCTTTCACCTGTGGTGTTTCCCCCTTGTCTTTTAGGATTGATAATTCGCACATCCCACTCTAGTGCCACAGCCTTTCTGTAGTGATCCTCATAATACTCTAGTGGATGGCCCACTTGAATAGGAGTTGTCACTTCCATCCATGCCCTATCCACATCTGCCCATCTTTTGATTAAGTGATCTGTGTTCTCTTCTGTGAAGGCTTCTTTGATGGCTTGAAAATACTTGAGCCACTGCTGTTTTTGATTAAAGGTTTCATCATGAAGAGGTAGCAGGCTCTTTAAAAGAGTATCCAGCGCTGTTTCTACCTGGGCTACTTCTTGGGGAAAACCTTTTGCATAGGCAATCTTTTCTAGGTTTTTACTTTGGTCGGTTTTTTGCAAGATAGAGTAGCTTCTATCAGCAATCAAACCATCCTCTCCAAACTCTAAGAGATCTTTTTTCTCTAAAAAGTGATGAATTGCCTCGTTAGATCCTAAGAGATCGCGTAAAACCTTGTTTTGGTCGTAGATGATTTTTTCTGTCCACTTTGGTTGCCACTGGGTGATAGCAACTCCAACGGCGTGCACTCCATTTAGAAGTGTTCTGTAAAAGGGGGTGAGAAGATTTTTCTGCTCTAAGATCTCTAAAAACTCTTTGTGTCTTTGGATATGAAAATCTGCAACATAGGAGAAAACCTTAGAAGAGATCTTTTCAATTTCCTGCTCATCTTTTTGTGCTCGCTTAAGAAGTTGGACTAAGCCATCCTCTTTTAAAGCAATAATTCTCGTAGCGCTCGCAAGCATACTCTCTTCGTTCTCTTCTAATCCTGCTATATTAATCAGTGTTTGAATTATTTTTTTGTCCTCATCACTTTGAGGAGTGTAGAGTCTTGCTAGGTGGCTATCTCTTGTTTCTAAGAGGGCATACACCTCTTCTAGTTGGTTTAAAAAATTGTTTTGAGTCATCAATTCTATCTCCGTTTTGTAATTTTTCTTCTTTTCTTTAAGATTTGATAGCTTTTTTCCCTTTTTTCGGGGGTAATACTACAGAAAAAACTATTTATTTAAGTTTTATTGTATACAATACTTCCATTACAAACTTAATAACAAAGGTAGGACATGACAAAACCTGAATTCTTAGCAAAAGTAGCTGAAACTTCTGGAGCAACAAAAGCAGATGCTGAAAAAGTAGTTAATGCTGCATTAGAAACAATCGAGGGTGCACTTTCAAAGGGTGATTCTGTGCAATTTGTTGGTTTTGGTACATTCGAAGTAAGAGAAAGAGCTGCTAGAACTGGTATCAATCCAAAAACTAAAGAAAAAATCAACATTCCAGCAAAAAAAGCTGTTGCTTTTAAAGTTGGTAAAAAACTTAAAGATTCAGTTGCGTAAAACTTTTTCTTTAATTTAAAGGCTCTATCTACTAGAGCCTTTATCTTGATACATCTTCTTATCTGCTTCATCTAAGATCTTAAAAAAGTTATCTCTTGTTTTAAACTCGGCTGTGCCATAGGCAAAACTTAGTTGCACTTGGGCGTCTTCGATGGTGATGGTGGTTTTTTCTAAATAGTCTTTGGTCTTTTTGATAATATCTTCGATCTCATTGTTTGAGTAGTCTTTAAAAATAAGAATAAACTCATCTCCAGCGTAGCGGATACAGTAAGAATTTTCTATCTGTGCAAAGATGTCGGCTATGGTTTTTAAGACATTATCTCCCCAGAGATGGCCATAGGTATCGTTGATGAATTTAAAATTGTTCAAATCGACAAAAACTAGCGTGCCACTAAAGGGAAGCACCTCTTCTCGCAAAAACTTATCAAAAAGCCATTTGCGATTATTGAGCCCTGTGAGGTGATCTACAAATAGCTCGGACTCTAAATTTTTGATATATTTGTCTAGTAGTTCAATTTTTCTCTCAATTTTGACTAAAGACTTTTCATCTCGATTTTTAATAGCTCTTCGTGCAACTTTAATACCAACTTTTATTTTTTCAACTGTATTAATAAACCCTCTTTGGTACTTATTGAACTTATCAGAAGCAAACTCGCTATAGATCCGTTCTTCGTTGTTAAAGTCGATGTTGTGTTTTTCTGCATACTCCAAAAAGACATTCCTGTAGATAGAGGGGGTGACTACCTCTAGCTTCAAGATCTCTTTAACAGTGGCCTCTGTGAGGAATTTTAAGTTTCCAACAACTATTTCAGGTTTTTCCAAATTACGCTCCTAGTGACTTTAGCTCATTGTCTAGTTTTTCTACAAGAGTAAGCACTTCCGCTAAAGTCTCTCTGTTTTCTGCCACAACCTTTTCGGGGGCATTAGCAACAAATTTTTTGTTATTGAGCATGCCTTGGAGTTTTGCTTTCTCTTTTTCTGCTTTCTCTTTTTTCTTATTTAGCTTCTCTATGATTGG
>JAABTA010000101.1 GCA_011390075.1 Helicobacteraceae bacterium
ATTCCTTGAGATCTTAAATACTCTATTCCGCCACTTGCTGTTTTATTAGGATCTTTACAAGCAATTACTACTTTTTTAAACCCTAGCGAAGCTATGAGATCTGAACAAGCAGGAGTTTGTCCAACATGGTTACATGGTTCTAAAGTGACAAAGATTGTTCCGTCTTGAAAAAGATCTTTGGCATGAGCTTTTAAAAAGTTATGGATATCTTCTGAGTCTTCTTTTGTTTTTAGTTCTTCATTAAGGGCTAAATCGCTGTTTAAGCGTAAGAAAGCATTTTTGATAGCGTGGACTTCCCCATGGGGAGTTCCAGCTTTTTTGTGGGCTCCTACGCCTTGTAAAACACCATTTTTGTCTAAGACAACAGCGCCAACTGCAGGATTAGGAAGTGTGTAGCCTTGAAACTTCCAAGCCTCTTGCAAGGCTAGGCTCATGTAAAAGTAATTGTCTACCACTGGTAAAAAGTTCTTGCTTTAGAGACTGTACTATAAGGATAAACTTCTTGTTCCCCTTTAATCTCTAAAGTAAAATCTTCAGCGGAGACTGAAACCAATTTACCTTCTACTTTTGTTTTGTCTTTGAGCGTGACTCTCACCATCTCTGCAATAGAAGCTTGATAGTGCTCTACTGATTTTAAAGATCGCTCAATTCCTGGACTAGAAACCTCTAATCTATACTCTTTTGCCATTGGCTCATACACATCCAAAATAGGAGAGATTTGCTTGGTTACTTCCACGCAATTATCCAAGCTAATGCCACCCTCTTTAGTTATGAGCACCCTAAAAATATCTTCGTCAAACTCTTTGGCATTTTCAATATCGTAGAGCTTGAGTCCAAGAGACTCTATCACCGGTTTAATCTTTGTTTTTACTGTTTCGTTCATCTTCAATTTTCTTAAATAGTTCGTCTAATTTACTTAGTGCTTCTGTTGTGTCATCAAACTTAAAAGTGAGCTTAGGGGCTCTAAACTTTCCTAAAGAGGCTAGGATATATTTGCTAATGTACCCACTGGCTTTACCAAGTCTTGAGACTGCTCTTTCTTGCTCTTCCTTGGAGAGCTCCTCTTTATCTAGAAAGATAGTAGCGTCAGCTTTACCTCTTGCCACCTTAACATCCACCACTGTCAAGCTAGAAACAGTTGCATCATTTAGAGTAGAGATTGCTTCTGAAACAACATCTTTTAGAGTATTGTTAAATCTAGCATCTCTAATATCGTACTCGTTCATTGCCATACTAACTGTTTTTAAATTCCGCTTCTACCTCAACCTCTTTAATACACTCTATAATATCTCCAGGCTGAGTCTCATCAAAATCTTGGAGCCCAATACCGCACTCAAAACCTTTTCTCACCTCTTTAACATCATCTTTAAATCGCTTCAAAGATTCTAGTCTTCCTCTGTAGATCTCATTTTCATTTCTATAAACAACAGCAATAGCGCCTCTTACCATCTCGCCACCTGTAACCATACAACCAGCAATTCTACCAAGACTTGAGATATCGTAAACTTCTCTCACCTCGGCACTTCCGCTCTTCTCCTCTTTTGTAATAGGAGAGAGCATGCCACCTAGGGTTTTCTTTACATCATCAATCATGTCATAAATGACATTGTAGGTTTTAATCTCTACCCCTACAGATTTTGCTTTATCTTTAATAGCTGTACTAGGTTTCACATGAAAACCTAAAATAACAGTGTGATCACTAGCACTAGCTAGCGTTACATCACTTTCACTAATTGCGCCCACTGCTGAGTGAACAATATCAACTTTTACCTCATCATTTCTCAGCTTAGAAAGGCTAGAAACGATAGCTTCTAATGTCCCTTGCACATCTGCTTTAAGAATAATTCGTAATGATTTAAGCTTGCCCTCTGCAATCAATGAGTGGAGATCATCTAGAGTAGCTTTAGTCGATTTAGAGAGCTCTCTTTGTCTTTGGTGCTCTTCTCTTTTTTGAGCTAGCTCTCTAATCTCTTTTTCATCATTCATAGAAACTAAGATCTCACCACTCATAGGAGAGCTATTTAAGCCGAGTATCTCCCCAGCTTCGCTTGGTCCTAGAGTCTTAACCTGATTTCCTTTTTCATTCATAATCGCACGGATACGACCATGGGTTGTGCCAACTAAAACCGTATCTCCTACGCTTAAAGTACCATTTTGCACAATCACTGTGGCTACCGCCCCTCTGCCTTTTTCTAAGGAGCTCTCAACTACAACAGCTTTGGCTGGATCTTGGCTACTTGCTTGCAGTTCTAGCAGTTCTGATTGAATAAGAATTGTCTCTAAAAGCTCGTCCACACCCTCGCCTGTTTGGGCTGAAACACCAATAGCGTCATACTCTCCACCCCAATCAACAGGAGTGATACCCACCTCTGAAAGCTGACCTTTTACCACATCTACATTGGCATTTGGCTTATCAATCTTATTAATAGCCACAATCAAAGGAGCCCCAGATGCTTTTGCATGGCTAATGGCCTCTTTGGTTTGTGGCATGACACCATCATCAGCAGCAACAACAATAATAACAACATCTGTAGCACTCGCCCCTCTTGCTCTCATTTCACTAAATGCTTCGTGTCCTGGGGTATCTATAAAGGTGATTTTCTTATCATTTTTTTCAATGGTATAGGCACCAATATGCTGAGTAATTCCTCCAGCTTCTCCAGCGGCTACTTTTGCTGTTCTTATATAATCTAGGAGTGATGTTTTACCATGATCAACATGACCCATAATAGTCACTATCGGTGGTCTCTCCTCGCTAAATTCGCTATAGCTCTCATCATACACAGCCACATAATCAAGATCATCCATCATATTTTTAGTTTTGACCTCAACACCAAACTCTTCTGCCAAAATTTCAATAGAGTCTTTTTCTAAGAAGTCGTTTTTTGTCACCATCATTCCTAGACCAAAAAGAACCTTAATCACTTCACCAGCATTTTTTCCAATTAAGTCGGCAAACTCATAGACACGGACATCTTCAGGAATAGTGACAGATGTGATAACTTCTGGTTCACTTGGTCTTTTTGGCTGTTTTTTCTTTTTGACCCCTCTTGAAATACTCTTTTGTGCACTTCTTCTTTTGCCACCTCTACCAATTGGTCTTTGGTTTTGATTGATAGCATTTGGATCGTTTCTTTTTGGTTTGGTTGGACGGGAGTTGTCTAAATTACTAGGAGTTGGCATAGAGAGATCGGGCATAAAGATAACTTCTTCTTTCTCATCGTACTCAATCAGATCTCTATTATTTAAAAGATCTAATTTGACCCCTGACTCTTTTTTTCCAGAAGATGACTGCTTTTTGCTTTTTTGCTTTTTGTGTCTCTCTTCTTCTGTCATGTCCGCTGTGACATTTTTTTTGCCATAGCTCCCTTCGCCTAATTCAACCTCATCAAAAGAGATTGTTTTAGAATCTGTGTTGGTTCTTTTTTTTCTTGAAGACTCTTCTGGCTTTGCTTTATGAGGATTTTTCTTTTTTACAATAGTAAGTTTTCTTCTAGCAAGTCTCACAGGCTCTTTTGTTGCCTGTCTCTCCTCTTTTTTAGGCTCCTCTTTTTTCTTTGAGTCTTCCTCTTTTTTTTCATGAGGGGTATCTTTTTTTGACTCTTTTGCTTGTTCCTGTGTCTTTGTAGCCGCTCTTTGTTTTCTAGGAGACTCTTTAGTTTTCTCTTTTGCTTCCTCTTTTTTCTCTTGGGTAGGGGCAGGCTGTTTTTTTGCCGACACCTTGACTCCATTAATAAGATGTTCGAGTACCTTTCCTGCTTGATCATCGCTTAGGGTACTTGATGCCGACTTAACATTTATGCCAAGCTGGGCACACGCATCAAGAACATCTTGTGTATTTTTAGCAGCCTCACTCGCTACTTCCGTAATTCTTACTTTCATAAAGTAAATATCTCCTTTAGTTTTTCCGTATCCATTGCTCTATTTTTACAGATTTTATTGACTTTTTTTATTAATACATTAGATTCAGTGTTTATGCACTCTTGGCATAGATAAAAGCTTCTTCCAAAATTGTTATATTTAATTATTTCGCCTTCAAAACATCTTAATCGTTGAAGCTTATTTTGCTTAAAACGACCTCTGCAGACTATGCACATTCTTATTTTAATCGCCATTATACAATAAAACTATTTTATTACTAGACCATCATTATCAAAGTCGAAGATTTCTACTCTAAAATGTGGAAACTTTTTTGATAACCTGAACTTAAGATTTTTTGCATCCTCTCTAAAAGCCATATTAAAAAATGTTGAGCCACTGCCTGAAAGTGTACTCATTAGTGCCCCACTGTTATATGCCTCTTTTTGCACCTCAAAAAGCACTGGCATATTTCCCATTCTTTGGGTTTGATGAAGCTTGTCTTTGCAAGCATCCCGCAAAAGGGCGTAGTTTTGTGTTATCAGTGCTGCTGTTAAAAAAGAGCCCCTTCCAACATTATAGGCAGCATCTTTGTGGCTCACAGTTGGGCTCAGAGTTGTTCTGCTTCTTTTTGTTGAGATAGCCTT
>JAABTA010000102.1 GCA_011390075.1 Helicobacteraceae bacterium
CCAATGTTTTTGTACTTTAAAGAGAGCGACCAATTGTCTAAAAATGTATTTTGTAACTTTTTTGCTTTCTCTCTCATGCGCACAAGGCTTTTTCTAGCGAGGACAACAACTTCGCTACTGAGATCTCTTGCCACCCCACCAATAGTGATATAATCAAATTGAACCCTATTGCCACTGATAGCCTCTTGCACATCCATAATAATCTCTCTATCTGCCATGGTCTCCATAAACAGCGCTTCAAAACCAGCATTTTCTGCTGTGTGGGAGAGACAAAGAAGATGAGAGTGGATTCTGTCGAGTTCTACCATCAACATTCTTAGGTATTGAATTTTTTTGTTTGATTGAAACCCTAAAAGTTGCTCTACTCCTAGTGTGTAGGTAAGAGAGTGTGTAATAGCGCAAAGTCCACACACCCTAGCCACCACAAATGGGACCTGTTTATACTCAAACTTACTCGCACATGACTTCTCCACTCCACGGTGGACAAAACCCACATCAGCTTCTACATCTACAATTTTTTCATTTTCACAACTAAATCTAAAATTGAGTGGCTCTAATAAAGAGATATGTTGTGCCCCAATAGGAATATTAAGTGTCTTTTTAGTCATTTATATCTCCTTTCCAAGAGAACAAGTTATCTTGGAAATTCCTCTCACTAAAGCTTTGGCTTTGCCAAGAAAAGAAAGATGTCTCATTGATTTATCCTTAAAGGAGCTTTTATACTATCCTCATCTAAAAACAGTCCCTTATCAGCTCCCTCTATAGTAACTCCCAAAAGATCTACAATCTCTCTTTCTGCCATGATGGCAGAGGGAATAATGGAGGTAATGGTTGGAACTATCTCATCTTCTTGTATTAAAGCAAAATAGACAACTAAACTCTCTTTTTTTCCATATTCGGTAAAGATCCACTGAATCTCTATCTCTTCTCCTAAATCAATGCCGTTTACACTCATAAAGTGCCACTTTTTTTCATCATAAAACTCGGTAATTGTTTCTAGTACATTTTCTAGTGTTACTCTATTTTTGTTCATTTATTGTCCCTGCCATATCTCTTCTGTTGGTCTCTTTCTCTTTGGTCAATAGATTTTTAAAAAGCTGTAAAGGCTTCTCTATGGTTTTATCTTTCTTTTCTAAGATCTTAAGCCCTTCTACGACACCATCAATAATCATCTCAGGAGTGGTAGCACACCCCGTGACATACACATCAACAGGAATGTATCTATCCACGCCATCTTCCACATTGTACATATTCCTAAACACACCGCCAGTACACGCGCAACTTCCTGTGGCAATCACCACTTTTGGCTCTGGCATTTGGGAATAAATCTCAACAACACGCTCTCTTGAGCGTTTGGTAATGGGCCCTGTAATCAGCAAAATATCAGACTGTTTGGGGTTGCCTGTGTTGATAACACCAAATCTCTCTAGATCATATTTTGGAGCTAGTGAAGCCAAGATCTCAATATCGCACCCATTGCAACTTCCTGCGTTGTAGTGAAGGATCCATGGGGATTTTTTTCTATATTTTTTAAACATACAGCACTCCTAAAATATTGAGAGTAGCTAAGAGGGTAGCGCCTATTAAAACAATACGGCTCATATCTTGATATTTTACCCTTGCTGTGGAGTTATCCACTAGATTGATAACAAGAAAACTTAGAGCCACTAAAATAGCTCCTAGTAGGTAGTTGTTGCCTCCAAAAAGAAAAACAAAAGCATAGATAAACACATACTCTAAAACCTTTGCTCCATAGATAAACTCATAAAAAAGTCCACTATACTCAATCTCTACACCACCAACTATCTCTTGATGGGCTTCAACAGAGTCAAAAGGAGACTTTTTAAGCTTTATTGGAATGATCATTAGCAGGGCTAAAAATCCTAAAGGCATGGAGTAGATTAGCGGATCGCTACTAAGTATCTGAGAGATCTCAAAACTTCCTAGACTCAAAAAGAACGAGACGGCAATGAGAATCAGAATAGGCTCATAAACAACTAGCGCAATAAGCTCTCTATTGGCTCCCACATGAGAAAAAACAGAGCGGACACTAAAGCCTGCTATCACAAGCGTGATCAGGGCAAATAGGTGCATAAAAATGACAAAAAGTAGATGCACCCCATACATAATAGCCCCAATACTGAGCCAAAGAAGTAAAAAGTGTAATACCCCAAGCCACGCATGGAAAGAGTGGACTATAAACACCCGTTTATCGGCTAGTTTGAACATATCGTAAAAGGGTTGCAACATAGGAGGCCCAACTCTTCTTTGCATCTTGGCTTTTAAAACTCTCTCAAAACCATAAAGCAGTGTGGCAAAAATTGGAGCAAGGAGAGTAAGAAGTAGGCTCATGAGGCAGCTCCTATAAAAGGGATGAGTACAAAAAGAGCAATAAAGAGTTTGGTGAGTCTTTGCTTTTGTTTTTCTGTGGTGTCAAAAGTGTACAAAACAGGTACGAAATCTATTTTTTCTCCACACGCATACTCTTTGACCCTATCAAAACTGAGTGAGATCTGTCTAAAGATAAAAGGGGCTCCTACCACAACAGCCACAACACTGACAAGCACAAGAGGCACTCCAAGGGTAAAAAGAGCTATAAAAGAGAGAAAAAGAAGAAAAAACAGAGGAGAGCTAAACCCTAGTTCTAAGCGCTTTTTCTCTTTATTGGTTGTCTCTTTGGCTATAAGAGTTGCTGTGACTTTAAAGTATAAGAGCACTAAGAGTGTGCTGCCTACTGCTAGAAAAACAAGAGCGATAAGATAGAGGGGATTTTCTAGTATAGAGGCAGAAAGAAGCTCTATTGCCATGAGTTTTCCCATAAATACACCAAATGGAGGCAAGGTTAAGCTTGCAAATCCAAAAAGAATAAAAGTTAGAAGCAGAGGTGATCTTGTGAAGAGATCTTTAAAATCATTAACAAACTTGTAGTGAAACTCTTTTTCTAAAATTCCAGCACTTAAAAAGAGCATTGCTTTGCTTATACCATGAAAGAGCATGAGGGTTGTAACAATAAAGAAAGTTTGAGCGCTTTCAATAGTGGCCAAGGCAATCATGAGCCCTAAAAGCGCAATGGTTGAAAGCCCCAAGATCTCTTTAAAAAAATCTTTTGAAAGTGCCAAAAAAGAACCAACCACAAAAACAGCGCTCCCTATTAAAGTGATATAGCTTCCTAAAACTGTTCCTGCTATGACTGGGGAGAGCTTGAGAATAAGAAAAGGAGCAATTTTTACCATTGTGGCTGAGTGGAGCATGGCACTTACCGGTGTTGGAGCAACCATAGCTCCTAAAAGCCAGCTATTAAACGGCATGGAAGCTGCCTTGACAAATGCCGCCATGGCAATATAGGCAAAAGGCAACATAAAATAGGGATTGGCCAACGCTAAAAGATCTGAGAAATAGAGGGTATTGTAGTACTGAATAGAGTAGATAACTCCTAGCAAAATAGCTACCCCGCCAATTTGGTTCATCCATAAAGCTCTGTTGGCATTGTGTTTGGCTTGTGCGTCTTTTCGAAAACCAATGAGCAAAAAGGAGAAAAGAGTTGTAATCTCAAAGCAGAGAAAAAAGATAAGCAAAGAGTTGGCACTGACAGCCAGACTCATGACAGCTAAAAAGATATAGAGATAACTTTGGAAAAGCGCTTTTCTTCTTGGGCTCATCTTCTCCTCTTCTAAATAGCGAATAGAGAACAGTCCAATAGCCCCGCCAACCATATTGATAAGCAAAAACATCACTTTAGCAAGGTCATCAATCACAAACGCAGCGCCACCACCTTCAGGAAGTCGCAACTCTATGAGGGTGTAGAGAAAAAGTTGGAGCAGAGCGAGGGCGTAGATTTTTACCATCTTTGCTTGGAAACCAACTTTTGCAAAGTAGAGCAAAAGCGCTACATCCAAAATAATCAAAACAGTTTTTGCCAAAGCGCCTATCTCTATGGCTATGTCATGAGGAGTGGCAAAAAGAGCTAGGCTTGTTGCACTCAGACCAAATAAAAATAGGTAGCCTCCAGCTTGTTTTGCTTGTTTGGATGAAGCAAACAGAAACCAGATGGCAGCAAATAGAGGCATTAAAAAATGGCTGACTAATAAAATATTCATACGACTTTATACTTATTCTTGATTACCTTATTATAACATTGCATTTAAGCGATCGCTTCTCCAAAACCAAAGTTTTCTGTGATGTAGTCGATATCTTTATCTCCCCTACCACTTAAGTTGACTAAAATACTTTCAAGTGGCTTCTCTTTTGCCAGTTTCATAGCATACGCAACAGCATGGGCGGACTCTAATGCAGGAATAATACCCTCTAAGCGGGAGAGTTTATAAAACCCATCGAGGCTCTCTTTGTCATTGGCACTGCCAGCAATGGTTCTGCCTATGGTTTTGAGATAGGAGTGTTCTGGACCAACCCCAGGGTAGTCAAGCCCGCTGGCAATAGAGTGAACAGGCGCTGGCTCTCCATCTTTGTCTTTGAGCATAATA